>NZ_SCMM01000056.1:0-28485 GCF_005503345.1 Ramlibacter sp. 2FC | reverse complement strand
GACACTGTGATTATGAGAAGGGAGCAAGCGCGTCGGACGGCCTGTGTACGAGGCAGTCTGCGCGCTCGCCAACTCCCAACTTCTCATAACTGGGGCCTTCTCATAATGGCCGTCATCTCCAGTTCGCGGACGACCGGTCTTTTCGAGTACGGGCAGCAGCAATGGGTCGGCACCGACCCTTCGGCCCTACGCTCAGCGACCCACCCCCAGCCTCTCCAGCGCCTCGTCGCGCCAGTAAGCGACTGCCGCGTACCAGCCCTCCCACACGCAGCCGTTGCAGCCGCGCCCGCAGCAGGTCGTGGGCTCGGGTGGCGGCGGGCGCAGGCTCAGGCCTTGCGTCTGGGCGAGCGCCAGGCCTTCGGCGAACAGGGCGCGGGCGCTGGCGAGATCGGTGACAGGGCGGGACAACATGCCCGCACTGTAGCGGCTCGCCGGCTCAGGCGTTCAGCGCCGCCAGCACCCGCTCGGCCGTGGCCGGCGCGTCCATGGCGACGGCCTGGTCGGGGCGGGTCGATGCGACCGCCTCGCGGATCGCCTCCCAGCAGCTGATGGCCAGCATGAAGGGCGGCTCGCCCACCGCCTTGCTGCCGAACACGTTGTCCTCGCGGTTGGGCTCGTGCCAGAAGTCGACCTTGAAGTGGCGCGGAATGTCGCCCGTGGTCGGGATCTTGTAGGTGCTGGGCGCGTGCGTGCTCAGGTGGCCCTTGGCGTTCCAGACCAGCTGCTCGGTGGTCAGCCAGCCCATGCCCTGGACGAAGCCGCCCTCGACCTGGCCGAGGTCTATGGCCGGGTTGATCGAGCGGCCCACGTCGTGCAGGATGTCGACCTTGAGCACGCGGCTCTCGCCGGTCAGGGTGTCGATCGCCACCTCGGTGCAGGCCGCGCCGTAGGCGAAGTAGTAGAAGGGGCGGCCGCTGAGCGTGTGCTTGTCGTAGTGGATCTTGGGCGTCTTGTAGAAGCCGTCGCTCCACAGCTGCACCCGCGCGTGGTAGGCCTCGTCCACCACCTGCTCGAAGCTCTGCGTGCCCTGCGGCGTGACCACCTGGCCGCCGGCGAACACCACGCTGTCGGGCGGGCAGCCCTGGCGATCGGCGACGAAGCGCGCCAGCCGCTCGCGCACCTGGCGTGCCGCGAACTGCGCCGCGCGGCCGTTGAGGTCGGTGCCGCTCGATGCGGCGGTGGCGCTGGCGTTGGGCACCTTGCTGGTGTCGCTGGCCGTGGCCAGCACGCGGTCCAGCGGCACGCCGAGCTCGTCGGCCACGATCTGCGCCACCTTGGTGTTCAGGCCCTGGCCCATCTCGGTGCCGCCGTGGTTCACCTGCACGCTGCCGTCGGTGTAGACATGGACCAGGGCGCCGGCCTGGTTGAAGAAGGTGGCGGTGAACGAGATGCCGAACTTCACCGGCGTGAGCGCGATGCCGCGCTTGATGACCGGGCTGGCGCGGTTCCAGTCGGCGATGGCGGCGCGGCGCGCGCGGTAGTCCGAGCTGTGCTCCAGTTGCGAGAGCAATGGGTCCAGGATGTTGTCCTCGACCTTCATCTGGTAGTGCGTGGTGTTGCGGTCCTCGATGCCGTAGAGGTTGCGCTTGCGCACGTCGAGCGGGTCCAGGCCGAGCTGGCGCGCCACGTCGCCGAGGATGGTCTCGATCGCGATCACGCCCTGCGGGCCGCCGAAGCCGCGGAAGGCCGTGTGGCTCTGGGTGTGGGTCTTGCAGCGGTAGGAGACGATGTCCACGTCCTCGAGGAAGTAGGCGTTGTCGCTGTGGAACACGGCACGGTCGGCCACCGGGCCCGAGAGGTCGGCCGAGAAGCCGCAGTTGGCGGCCAGCATGAGGCTGAGGCCGCACAGCAGGCCGTCGTCGTCGAAGCCCGCTTCGTACTCGTAGGCGAAGGGGTGGCGCTTGCCGGTGACCATGAAGTCGTCGTCGCGGTCCATGCGCAGCTTGACCGGGCGCTTGAGCTTGTGCGCGGCCAGGGCCGACCAGACGGCCATGTGGCCGCTCTGCGTCTCCTTGCCGCCGAAGCCGCCGCCCATGCGCCGGCATTCGACGCGCACGGCGTGGTTCTCGAGCCCCAGGGCATGGGCCACCCAGTGCTGGATCTCGCCCGGGTGCTGGGTGCTGGAGTAGACCCACCACTGGTTCTGTTCCAGCGGCAGGGCGTAGGCCACCTGGCCCTCCAGGTAGAAATGCTCCTGGCCGCCGACCTCGAAGCGGCCCTTGAGCCGGTGCGGGGCGCGGGCCAGGGCGCCTGCGGCGTCGCCGCGCTTCACGTGCACCGGCGGCAGCACGAAGCTCTCGGCCGCAATGGCCTGCTGCACGCTGAGGATGGCGGGCAGCTCCGCGATGTCCAGGCCCACCTTGCGCGCGGCGCGGCGCGCCTGCATCACGGTCTCGGCCACCACCACGCCGACCACCTGGCCCACATGTTCCACTTTGTCGATGGCGAAGATGGGCTCGTCGTGCGAGAAGGTGGCGAGTATGGGGTCGCCCGGGATGTCGCGCGCCAGGATCACGTCGCGCACGCCGGGCATGGCGAGCGCGGCGCGCGTGTCCACGCCCTTGAGGCGGCCGTGCGCCACGGGCGAGAGGATGGGGGCGGCGTACAGCGTGCCCTTGATCTCGGGGATGTCGTCGACGTAGTGGGCCGCACCGGCCACCTGGGCGCGCGCGCTTTCGTGCGGGTGCGAGAGCCCGGCCGCCGTGGCGGACTTGAAGAGCGGGTCGGGCGCGTTCATGCGGCCTCCTCGAGTTCGAAACTTTCCAGGTTGATCTGCGTCAGGCCCTGGCTCTCGAGCCAGAAGCGCTGCATGAGGTTGCCCAGCACCTCGCTGCGGTAGGCGGCCGAGGCGCGCATGTCGGAGATGGGCTGGAACTCGGCGCGCAGCGCGGCGGCGGCGCGCTGGGCAGCCTGCTGCGTCCAGCGCTGGCCGTTGAGCGAGGCTTCCGCCTGCCGCGCACGCACCGGGGTGGCGGCCACGCCGCCGGCGCCGATCGAGGCGCGCTGCACCAGGTCGCCGTCCAGGGTCAGGTTGACGACCAGGCAGACGGCCGAGATGTCGTCGTCGTAGCGTTTGGAGATCTTGTACGCCTTGAGCTGCTCAGCTTTTGTGGGCCGGGGCACCTTGATCCAGGCCAGCACCTCGTCGGCCGCGATCACATTCTGGCGGTAGCCGGTGTAGAGCTGCTCCAGCGGCAGCTCGCGGTGGCCGCGCTGGCTCATCAGCACCACGTTGGCGCCCAGGGCGATCAGCACAGGCATGGAGTCGCCGATCGGCGAGCCGTTGGCCACGTTGCCGCCCAGGGTGCCCGAGTTGCGCACCGGCAGGCCGGCGAAGCGCTCGCCGAAGGTCTTGAGCTGGGGTCGGTCGGCCACCAGGGCCGCGAAGGCGTCGCTCAGCGTGACGGCGGCGCCTATCGCGATGTGGTGGGGGTATTGCTCGACGCGCCGCAGCTCGGCCACGCGCGTGACATCGAGTATCTGGGCAAACTGCCGGTGCTGCTTGGTCACCCACAGGCCCACGTCGGTGCAGCCGGCGACGATCTGCGCCTGGGGGTGGGCGGCGCGCGCGGCCAGCAGCCCGGCGAGGCTTTTTGGCGCGAGGTAGGCGCCCTGGCCCGGCGCCGGCGCCTCGTTCATCTCGCGCAGCTGGGCGGCGACGCGCGCCTGGTCCACGCGCACCGGCGGCAGCCCGGCCATGGCCTGGGCCGCGTCGAGGATGGGGCGGTAGCCGGTGCAGCGGCACAGGTTGCCCGAGAGCTCGGCCTGGGCCAGCTCGCGGGTGACGGCCTCGCCCTTGCAGACATGGTTCTGGTACATGCCGAACAGGCTCATCACGAAGCCCGGCGTGCAGAAGCCGCATTGCGTGCCGTGGCACTGCACCATGGCCTCCTGCGCCGGGTGCAGCGCGCCGTCCTCGGCCGCCAGGTCCTCGGCGGTCCACAGCGCCATGCCGTCGACCGAATGGGCCAGGCGTATGCAGCTGTTGATGGCGCGAAAGCGCAGGCCCTCGCCCTCGGGTTCGGCCAGCACCACGGTGCAGGCGCCGCAGTCGCCTTCGCCGCAGCCCTCCTTGGTGCCGGTGCAGGCGAGGTCCTCGCGCAGCACTTCCAGCAGCGTTCTGTCGGGTGGTACATTGGCCAGCGAGATAGGCTCGCCGCGCCGCAGGAATCGGATCGTCTTGGTTTCCATGCGTTTCAGTATGGTGGATTTCAGAGGGTTTGTGCGAGGGTAGGCCAGCGCCCCGGGCGCGACATAAGCGCTGGCATATGAAAAAGATGCGGACAAAGGTATGAGAGATCAGGTGCTTTTCGACAAGATAGACCTCCACTTGATCAGGGTCTTGCATACCGTGTTGACTGAACGCAGTGTCTCTCGCGCCGCCATCCGACTGGGGATGTACCAGCCCGCCGTCTCGGCGGCGCTCAAGCGCCTGCGTGAACTCTCGGGCGACCCGCTTTTGGTGCGTTCGGGCGCCGGCATGGTGCCTACCGACGCGGGCCTGCGCATGATCGAGCCCAGCGCCAGCATCCTGCGCGCGGCCGAGGTGATGTTCACCGAGGCGCGCGGCTTCGACCCGCAAACCACCACCACCACCTTCCGCGTGGCCGCCAGCGACTACCTGGACCCGCTGTTCCTGCCCCAGTTGGTGGCGCAGGTGAAGGCCCAGGCGCCGCTGTGCCAGATCGAGATCCACCCGCTGTCGGCCGAGTTCGACTACCACGCCCACCTGGCCCAGGGCGACGTGGACGTGGTGGTGGGCAACTGGCTCAAGCCGCCCGAGGACCTGCACCTGGGCAAGCTGTTCGACGACGAGGTGGTCTGCCTGGTCTCGCGCGAGCACCCCGCGGTGCGCCGCGGCTGGACCGCGCAGAGCTGGCTGGAGGCCGAGCATGTGGCGCCCACGGCGACGCACCCGGGCGCGCGCGGCGTGATCGACGAGCACCTGGAAAGCCTGGGGCTGGCGCGCCGCATCACGGCGCGCTGCCCGCATTTCGGCCTGATCCCGGCCATGGTGGCATCGAGCTTGCTGGTGCTGACCACTGGGCGGCAGTACTGCGAGCGTTTCGTCGGCAGCCTGCCCGTCGTGGTGCTCGAATGTCCGATCGAATTTCCGCAACTGATGTACTACCAGCTCTGGCACGAGCGCACCCACACCTCGGCTTCGGCCAAGTGGCTGAGGGAGCGCGTCAAGGCCGTGGCTGCGGCACTGAAAAGGGAGTGAGCGCAACGAAGAACAGCAGGGCCTGCAGTGCCGACCATGTTCCGATGTGGCCGGCGCGGCGGGGATAGACGACACATAGAGAGAGACAACCGAGTGAGCATTCCAAGACTTCAACTCGCGCACATCACAAAACGCTACCCCTCCGTGGTGGCCAACAACGACGTGTCGCTCAGCGTCCAGCCCGGCGAGGCCCATGCCGTGCTGGGCGAGAACGGGGCCGGCAAGTCCACCCTGATGAAAATCATCTACGGCTCGGTCAAGCCCGACGAAGGCAGCGTGCTGTGGGACGGCCAGCCGGTCCACATCCGCAACCCGCAGGAGGCCAGGGCCCTGGGCATCAGCATGGTGTTCCAGCATTTCAGCCTGTTCGACACGCTGACCGTGGCCGAGAACGTCTGGCTGGGCCTGGACAAGAGCCTCACCCTGAGCCAGGTCACGCACAGCATCAGCGCCAAGGCCGCCGAGTACGGCCTGGACATCGACCCCTCGCGGCCGGTGCACACCCTGTCGGTGGGCGAGATGCAGCGCGTGGAGATCATCCGCGCCTTGCTGACCAACCCGCGCCTGCTGATCCTGGACGAGCCGACCTCGGTGCTGACGCCGCAGGCGGTGGAGAAGCTGTTCGTGGTGCTCAAGAAGCTGGTGTCCGAGGGCTGCAGCATCCTCTACATCAGCCACAAGCTGCACGAGATCCGCGAGCTCTGCTCGGCCTGCACGGTGCTGCGCGGCGGCCAGGTCACCGGTGTCTGCAACCCGCAGCAGGAGAGCAACGCCTCGCTCAGCCGCCTGATGATAGGCGCCGAGCCGCCGGCGCTGGAACACCGCGAGCGCCAGGCCGGCGAGGTGGTGCTGGCCGTCAACGGCCTGAACCTGCTGCGCGAAGACCAGTTCGGCATGGACCTGGACGGCATCAGCATGCAGGTGCGCGCGGGCGAGGTCGTAGGCATTGCCGGCGTGTCCGGCAACGGCCAGCGCGAACTGCTGTACGCGCTGTCGGGCGAGGACACCCGCGCCGCGCCGGAGTCCATCCAGGTCGGCGGCCAGCCCGTGGGCCGCCTCGGCCCCACCCACCGGCGTCGCCTCGGACTGCACTTCGTGCCCGAGGAACGCCTGGGCCGCGGCGCCGTGCCCACGCTGGGCCTGGCGCAAAACCTGCTGCTCACGCGCACCGATGCCGTGGGCAAGGGCGGCTGGATCAGCACCCAGGCGCTGCGCAGGCAGGCCCAGTCCATCATCGAGCGCTTCAACGTCAAGGCCGGCGGGCCCGACGCGGCGGCCAAGTCGCTGTCGGGCGGCAACCTGCAGAAGTTCATCGTCGGGCGCGAGATCGACGCGAAACCGAAGCTGCTCATCGTCTCCCAGCCCACCTGGGGCGTGGACGTGGGGGCGGCGGCGCAGATCCGCGGCGAGATCCTGGCCCTGCGCGACGCGGGCTGCGCGGTGCTGGTGGTCAGCGAAGAGCTCGACGAGCTGTTCGAGATCTGCGACCGGCTGCATGTGCTGGCCAAGGGGCGGATGTCGCCCTCGGTGGACCGCGCGCGCGCCACCGTGACGCAGATCGGTGAATGGATGAGTGGCCTGTGGGTGGTGCAGCCCTTGCGCGAAACCCCTGCCACGACCCTGGCCTCGCGCGGCGAGGGACAAGAGGAGCAACACCATGCTTAAGTTCGAACCCCGTCCCCAGGCCTCGCGTTTCTGGAGCCTAGGCTCCCCGCTGCTGGCCCTGGTCATCACCGTGCTGATCGGCGTGGCGCTGTTCGCCGCGCTGGGCAAGGACCCCGTGCGCGGCCTGCAGGTTTTCTTCTGGGAGCCGGTCAAGTCGCCCTACGCCCTGGGCGAACTGATGGTCAAGGCCACGCCGCTGCTCATCATCGCGCTGGGCCTGGCGGTGTGCTTCCGCTCCAACGTCTGGAACATCGGCGCCGAGGGCCAGTTCGTGATCGGCGCCATCGTGGCCGGCGGCGTGGCCCTGCTGGCCGACAAGACCACCGGCCGTTGGATCGTGCCGGCCATCCTGCTGGCCGGCGTGGCCGGCGGCATGGCCTGGGCCGCGCTCACGGCGCTGCTGCGCGACCGCTTCAACGCCAACGAGATCCTGGTCAGCCTGATGCTGGTCTACGTGGCCGACATGGTGCTGAGCTTCCTGGTCTACGGCCCCTGGAAGGACCCGGCGGGCTACAACTTCCCGCAGACCAAGACCTTCGAGGCGGTCACGCAGATCCCGCGCCTGCTGCAGGGTTCGCGCGTGAGCATAGGCCTGCTGATCGCGCTGGTCGGCGCGGCCGGGCTCTGGGCCTTCCTGTTCCGCACCCGTGCCGGCTTCGCCCAGCAGGTGGGGGGGCTGGCGCCGGCGGCGGCGCGCTACGCGGGCTTTTCCTCGCGCAAGGCCCTGTGGCTGGCGCTGCTGTGCTCGGGCGGCGCGGCCGGCCTGGCCGGCGCGCTCGAGGTGGCCGGCCCGATCGGCCAGCTCACGCCCTATGTGCCGGCGGGCTACGGCTTCGCCGCCATCATCGTGGCCTTCGTCGGCCGCCTGCATCCGGTGGGCATGGTGTTCTCGGCCGTGCTGATGAGCATGTTCTACATCGGCGGCGAGCTGGCCCAGTCGCGCCTGGGCCTGCCCAAGTCGCTGACCGGCGTGTTCCAGGGCCTGCTGCTGTTCGCCCTGCTGGCCTGCGACACCCTGGTCGCCTACCGCATCCGTTTCATGCCTTTGCTTAGCCTGAAGGGAGCCCGCTGATGGAATCCTACGCATTGCTGTTCGCCGCCACGCTCAACGCGGGCACCGTCCTGGCCATCGCGGCCCTGGGCCTCTTGATCAACGAGAAGGCCGGGGTGGTCAACCTGGGCGCCGAGGGCATGATGCTCTGCGCCGCCATCGCCGGCTTCGCCACCGTGGTCCACACCGGCAACGACTGGCTGGGCTTCGCCGCCGGCATGGGCGCGGGCGCGCTGCTGGCCGCCATGTTCGGGCTGCTGGTGATCTGGCTCAACACCAACCAGTACGCGACCGGCCTGGCGCTGAGCCTGTTCGGCGCCGGCTTCTCGGCCTTCGCCGGCATCGCCTACGTGCAGGAGAAGCTGCCCGAGCGGCCACAGTTCTCGCTGCCGCTGCTGGGCGATCTGCCCCTGCTGGGCCCGGCGTTGTTCCGCCAGCACCCCATGGTCTACCTGGCGATCGCCCTGGTGGCCTGGCTGGTGTGGTTCCTCTATCGCTCGCGCACCGGCCTGGTGCTGCGCTCGGTGGGCGAGTCGCCCGAGTCGGCCCATGCCCTGGGCTACCCGGTGCGGCGCATCCGACTGGCCGCCGTGGTGGCCGGCGGCGCGCTGTGCGGCCTGGCCGGCGCCTACCTGGCCGTGATCTACACGCCGCTGTGGGTCGAGGGCATGGTGGCGGGCAAGGGCTGGATCGCGCTGGCGCTGACCACCTTCGCCACCTGGCGCCCGGCGCGCGTGCTGCTCGGGGCCTACCTGTTCGGCGGCGTGACCATGCTGCAGTTCCACCTGCAGGGCGCAGGCGTGGAAGTGCCCAGCCAGTTCCTGAGCATGCTGCCCTACTTGGCCACCATCGTGGTGCTGGCCCTGATCTCGCGCAACCCGGCCTGGATACGCATCAACATGCCGGCTTCGCTGGGGAAACCGTTTTATCCCGGCTCATAATCGATGCCTGTTTTTTTCGTTCCCTGTCGCAACTTCAACAAGGATTTGACATGACTGAGCTGAACAAACGTGCGCTGCTCAAGGCCGTGGCCCTGTCGGCCGTGACCGTGGCGGCCCTGGTGGCCTGCGGCAAGAAGGAGGAGCCGGCACCGGCTCCCGCGCCCGCCGCGGCGCCGGCCAAGCCCGAGCCGCTGAAGATCGCCTTCGCTTATGTCGGCCCGGTGGGCGACGGCGGCTGGACCTATGCGCACGACAACGGCCGCAAGGCGGTCGAGAAGGAGTTCGGCGACAAGGTGGCCACCAGCTTCGTCGAGAAGGTGCCCGAGAGCGCCGACGCCGAGCGCGTGATCCGCGACATGGTGGGCCAGGGCAACAAGCTGGTCTTCGGCACCACCTTCGGCTACATGGAGCCCATGCTCAAGGTCGCGGTCGACCACAAGGACGTGAAGTTCGAGCATGCCACCGGCTACAAGACCGCCGACAACCTGCGTACCTACGACAGCCGCACCTACGAGGGCGCCTACATGGCGGGCGTTATCGCGGGCAAGATGACCAAGACCAACACCCTGGGCGTGGTCGCCTCGATCCCGATTCCGGAAGTCATCCGCAACATCAACAGCTTCACGCTGGGCGCGCAGTCGGTCAATCCCAAGATCAAGACCAAGGTGGTCTGGGTCAACGAATGGTTCAATCCGCCCAAGGAGACCGAGGCCGCCACCGCACTGATCAACGGCGGCGCCGACGTGCTGATGCAGAACACCGACTCCTCGGCCGTGCTGCAGACTGCCGAGAAGATGGGCAAGCGCGCCTTCGGCTGGGATTCGGACATGACCGCCTACGGTCCCAGGGCCCACCTGGGCTCGGCCGTGATCAACTGGGGCCCCTACTACGTCAAGGCCGTGCGCGACGCGCTGGACGGCAAGTGGGCCACCGGCCAGACCTGGTGGGGCGTCAAGGAGGGGGCGATCGACCTGGTCTCGGTCGCCGCCGATGTGCCCGAGGACGCCAAGAAGAAGCTCGACGAGGTCAAGTCCGGCCTGAAGGACGGCAGCCACGTGATCTGGAAGGGCCCGATCGCCGACAACACGGGCAAGGAGGTGTTGCCCAAGGACGCCGCGGCCGACGACAAGTTCCTCGGCGGCATCAACTTCTACGTCAAGGGCGTGGAAGGCAAGGTCCCAGGCGCGGACAAGAAGTAAGCTACGGTTTGCCTGCCAAGAGGGCGTCCGCGCAGGACGCCCTTTTTTCTTCTACGGGAGTCACATGAATATTCCAGCCATTCCTGCAGAGCGCCTGCCCGAGCTGTTGCGCGCCATGCCCAAGGCCGAGTTGCACATCCACATCGAGGGCTCGCTCGAGCCCGAGCTGATCTTCGCGCTGGCCGAGCGCAACGGCGTGGCCCTGCCCTATGCCAGCGTGGAGGAGCTGCGCCGCGCCTACGCCTTCACCAACCTGCAGAGCTTCCTGGACATCTACTACGCCGGCGCCAGCGTGCTGTTGAAGGAACAGGACTTCCACGACATGGCCTGGGCCTACCTGCAGCGAGCGGCGCAGGACGGCGTGGTGCGCGCCGAGATCTTCTTCGACCCGCAGACGCACACGGCGCGCGGCGTGCCCATGGCCACCGTGATCGCCGGCCTGCACCGCGCCTGCCAGGCGGCGCGGGCCCAGCTGGGTGTGGACGCCGAGCTGATCCTGTGCTTCCTGCGCCACCTGAGCGAGGAAGAGGCCTTCGAGACCCTGGAGCAGGCACTGCCGTGGCGCGACAAGTTCATCGGCGTGGGCCTGGACTCCAGCGAGCTCGGCCATCCGCCCGAGAAGTTCGCGCGCGTGTTCGCGCGCTGCCGCGAGCTGGGACTGCACTGCGTCGCCCATGCGGGCGAGGAGGGGCCGCCGGCCTATGTCTGGAGCGCGCTCGACGTTCTCAAGGTGGAGCGCATAGACCACGGCGTGCAGTCGGCCAAGGACCCGGCCCTGATGGCGCGCCTGGCGCAGGACCGCATCCCGCTCACCGTGTGCCCGCTGTCCAACCAGAAGCTCTGCGTGTTCTCGGACCTGCGCCAGCACAACCTGCGCCAGCTGCTCGATGCGGGCCTGATGGCCACCGTGAACTCGGACGACCCGGCCTATTTCGGCGGCTACCTGGGCGAGAACTTCAGCCAGACCTTCGCTGCCCTGGGCCTGGACTGCGGCCACGCCTACCGTCTGGCGCGCAACAGCCTGGAGGCCAGCTTCGCGAGTCCCGAGGCCAAGCGCGCCTGGATAGAGCGGCTGGACGCGGTGTTCGAGCGCTTCGCCGCGGGCGGCTGAGCCCGCCCGGCGGTAAAATCCTGCGCCCGAGCCGCCGCCTCGGCGGCCGCGGGTCCAAGCGTCTGACCGGGGCCATGTCGAGGAACACCATGTACAAAAACCTCCTGTCGGCGGGCCTGCGGGCGCTCGCCGCCTGCGGCCTGCTGTTCTTGCTGTTCGCCGCGCCGCTGGCAGGCCCGACCGAGCCGCTCAACATCGGCTTCGTCTACGTGACGCCGGTCACCGAAACCGGCTGGACGCGCCAGCACGAGGAGGGGCGCCAGGCCGTCGAGGCCGCGCTGGGCAGTCGCGTGCGCACCACCTACGCCGCCAACGTGTCCGAAGGGCCGGACGCCGAGCGCGTGATCCGCGATCTGGCTCAGCAGGGCTACAAGCTGATCATCACCCCCAGCTTCGGCTACATGGGGCCCACCATGCGCGTGGCGAACGAATTCCCTCAAGTCAAGTTCGAGTCCATCACCGGCTACCGGCGCGCGCCCAACGTGGCCACCGCCAACGCCCGCTACTACGAGGGCCGCTACCTGGCGGGCATCGCGGCCGCGCGCTTGAGCCCCGGCGGCGTGGCCGGCTATGTGGCGGGCTTTCCCATCCCCGAGGTGGTGCAGGGCGTGAACGCCTTCACCCTGGGCATGCGCTCGGTCAACCCCAAGGCCCAGGTCCGGCTGGTCTGGCTCAACGCCTGGTACGACCCGGCGCGCGAGCGCGAGGCCGCCATGGCGCTGTTCGACCAGGGTGCGGAGGTGCTGGCCTTTCACACCGCCTCCACCGCCGTCATGTCGGCGGCCCAGGAGCGCGGCAAGCTGGCCGTGGCCTACCACTCCGACATGCGCGGCATCGCGCCAGACGCCCAGCTGCTGGCCGTCACCCACCACTGGGGTGCCTACTACACGCAACGCGCCCGTGCCGTGCTGGACGGCAGCTGGAAGAGCGGCGACATCTGGGGCGGCGTGAAGGAGGGCATGGTGCGCGTGGGCGACTTCGGGCCGCGCGTGCCGGCCGCGGTGCGGGCCGAGGTGCTGGCGCGCCAGAAGGCGCTGGCCGCGGGCCAGCTCCAGCCCTTCGCGGGGCCCATCGTCGACAACCAGGGGCGCCAGGTGCTGCCGGCCGGCCGGGTCATGACGGACGAGCAGATACGCACTATGAATTTTCTCGTATCGGGGGTGCAGGGGCGCTTGGCACAATAGGCTGTATGCAAGCCCAAGCCTATCGCGCCTCTCTCCTGCGTTTCGACGATGCCGGCCACGCCCGGTACGACAGCGACGGACTGCTGGTCACCGGCCCCGATGCGGCCGGCCGCCAGGTCGTGCTGGCGGCGGGCGACCATGCCACGCTGGCCGGCCAGTTCCCCGGCCTGTCCGTCACCCACTGGCCCGGGCGCATCATCGCCCCCGGCTTCGTCGACCTGCACCTGCACTATCCGCAGACCGACGTGATCGGCTCGCCGGCCGAAGGCCTGCTGCCCTGGCTGGAGCACTACACCTTCCCGCACGAGGCGCGTTTTGCCGACGGCGACTACGCCGCCGGCGTGGCGCGCTTCTTCCTCGACGAGCTGGCGCGCCATGGCGTGACCACGGCGCTGACTTTCGCCACCTCGCACCCCGCCTCGGTCGATGCCCTGTTCGGCGAGGCGCGCGCGCGCGGCCTGCGCCTGATCACCGGCAAGGTGCTGCAGGACAGCCACAGCCCGGACGGCGTGCGCGACCAGACCGAGCAGAGCCTGGCCGACACCGAGGCCCTGATCCGCAAGTGGCATGGCGTGGACCGGCTCGGCTACGCCATCACGCCGCGCTTCGCGCCCAGCTGCAGCGAGGCCCAGCTGCGCGGCGCGGGCGAGCTGGCGGCGCGCTACCCCGAGGTCTGGATCCAGTCGCATGTGGCCGAGAACCTGGACGAGATTGCCTGGGCGCGCGCGCTGTTCCCGCAGTCGCGCAGCTACCTCTCGATCTACGCCGACCACGGCCTGATGCGCCGCCGCGCGGTCTACGCGCACTGCATCCACTTCCACGACGAGGACCGCGCGCTGATGAAGGACACGGGCACGGCCGCGGCCGTCTGTCCGACCAGCAACCTGTTCCTGGGCAGCGGCTTCTTCGACTTCGCCGGCGCGGAGCGCGTGGGCTTCCTGCACGGCCTGGCCAGCGACGTGGGCGGCGGCACCAGCTTCAGCCCCTTCCACACCATGCTGGCCGCCTACCATGCGGGCCGCGCCTCGGTCACCGGCGGCGGCGAAGGCAAGCCCGGCGTGAGCCTGGCGCCCGAGCGCCTGTGGTGGCAGCACACGGCGGGCGCGGCGCGCGCGCTGGGGCTGGAGGGCGTGATCGGCAACCTGCAGCCCGGCTGCGAGGCCGACTTCGTGGTGCTCAACCCCCAGGCCACGCCGCTGCTGGCGCGCAAGACCGCCCAGGCCGAGAACCTGGCCGAGCTGCTGTTCGCCATGATCGTGCTCGGCGACGACCGGCTGGTCGAGCGCAGCGTGATCGCCTAGGCGCCTGAGCCCGGTTCTGGAGGGCGCAGTGGCGCCCGGCCTAAAATGCTCCCCCACACAGGGGTTAGCTTCATGAGCATCAAGAGCGACAAATGGATACGGCGCATGGCCGAGCAGCACGGCATGATCGAGCCTTTCGAGCCGGGTCAGATCCGTCAGGACGCCGCCGGCCAAAAGATCGTCAGCTACGGCACCAGCAGCTACGGCTACGACATCCGCTGCGCGCCCGAGTTCAAGGTCTTCACCAACATCTACAGCACGGTGGTGGACCCGAAGAACTTCGACGAGAAGAGCTTCGTCGACATCGAGAGCGACGTCTGCATCATCCCGCCCAACAGCTTCGCGCTGGCGCGCACCATGGAGTATTTCCGCATTCCGCGCAACGTGCTGACCATTTGCTTGGGCAAGAGCACCTACGCGCGCTGCGGCATCATCGTCAACGTCACGCCCTTCGAGCCCGAGTGGGAGGGCTACGTGACGCTGGAGTTCAGCAACACCACGCCGCTGCCGGCCAAGATCTATGCTGGCGAGGGCTGCGCCCAGGTGCTGTTCTTCGAGAGCGACGAGGTCTGCGAGACCAGCTACAAGGACCGCGGCGGCAAGTACCAGGGCCAGCGCGGCGTCACGCTGCCCAAGACCTGAAATCTTATTCCCGTGCCGTGAACCGGTACCGCACCACGCTGTATCCCCCGGCGTCCGTGCCGGCCTCGGGCTCCGGGTTGTGGTGCACCGTACATCCTGTTGCAGGCGCCTGCGGCAGGGCCGCTACCATCGCGCCCGGCGGATGCCGGCTATGAAGGAGCGAGTGCGCAGATGAGATGGGAAGGCAACCGTGAGTCGGACAACGTCGAGGACCGGCGCGAGGAGGGCGGCTTCGGCGGCGGCGGGCCGGTGTTCGGCGGACGCAGCATCGGCATAGGCACGCTGGTCGTCGCGCTGCTCGGCGGCTGGCTGTTCGGCGTCAACCCGCTGACCATGCTGGGCCTGCTCGGGGGCGGCTCCGAGCCGCCGGCCCAGGTCCGCCAGGTCCCGGCCCAGCGCCCGCCGGCGGACGACCGCATGGCGAAATTCGTGTCGACGGTGCTGGCCGACACCGAGGACGTCTGGCGCGAACTGTTCCACCGCGGCGGCGGCGCCTACCAGGAGCCGCGCCTGGTGCTGTTCCGCGGCGCCACGCGCACCGCCTGCGGCACCGGCCAGGCGGCCATGGGGCCCTTCTACTGCCCGGCCGACCAGAAGGTCTACATCGACCTGGGCTTTTACGAGACCCTGAAACGCCAGCTCGGCGCCCCCGGCGATTTCGCCCAGGCCTACGTGATCGCGCACGAGGTCGGCCACCATGTGCAGAACCTGCTGGGGATTTCGGAGCGCATGCAGCAGATGCGCGGCCGCGTCAGCCAGGACGAGTACAACGCCATGAGCGTGCGGCTGGAGCTGCAGGCCGACTGCCTGGCCGGCGTCTGGGCGCACCATGCCCAGAATGCCCGGCAGATCCTCGAGCAGGGCGACGTGGAGGAAGCCATGAACGCGGCGGCGCGGATCGGCGACGACGCCCTGCAGCGCGCCGGCGGCGGCGCCGTGGTGCCCGAGAGCTTCACCCACGGTACGAGCGCCCAGCGCCAGCGCTGGTTTTCCACCGGCCTGCAAAGCGGCAGCCTGAAGGCTTGCGATACCTTCGGCCGGCGCAAGCTGTGAGCCTGGGAAAGAGCAACCTGGCCGTGGCCGCCCGGCCTCGAATCGGGCGGGCAAGACCGGTTTTTTGCGGTCCGGGCTGCCGGATGCGACAATAGCGGGCTTCATGACTGCATCTTTTTCCAATTTATCGCTGGCCGAGCCGCTGGCGCGCGCCGTGGCCGAGATGGGCTACGAGTCGATGACGCCCATCCAGGCCCAGGCCATTCCGGTCGTGCTGACGGGCAAGGACGTGATGGGCGCGGCCCAGACCGGCACCGGCAAGACGGCGGCTTTCTCTCTGCCATTGCTGCAGCGCTTGCTCAAGCACGAGAACGGCTCGACCTCGCCGGCGCGCCACCCGGTGCGCGCCCTGGTGCTGCTGCCCACGCGCGAACTGGCCGACCAGGTGGCCCAGCAGGTCAAGCTCTACGCCAAGCACACCCAGCTGCGCAGCGCCGTGGTGTTCGGCGGCATCGACATGAAGCCACAGACCCTGGAGCTCAAGAAGGGCGTTGAGGTTCTGGTGGCCACGCCGGGCCGGCTGCTGGACCACATCGAGGCCAAGAACGCGGTGCTCAACCAGGTCGAGTACGTGGTGCTCGACGAGGCCGACCGCATGCTGGACATCGGCTTCCTGCCCGACCTGCAGCGCATCCTGAGCTACCTGCCCAAGCAGCGCACCACGCTGCTGTTCTCGGCCACCTTCTCGCCCGAGATCAAGCGCCTGGCCAACAGCTACCTGAACGACCCGGTGACGATCGAGGTGGCGCGGCCCAACGAGACTGCGTCCACCGTCGAGCAGCGCTTCTACAGCGTGAGCGACGACGACAAGCGCCGCGCCGTCCGCCAGGTGCTCAAGGCGCGTGGGCTCAAGCAGGCCTTCGTGTTCGTCAACAGCAAGCTCGGCTGCGCGCGCCTGGCCCGCAGCCTGGAGCGCGAGGGCCTGAACACCACGGCCCTGCACGGCGACAAGAGCCAGGACGAGCGCCTCAAGGCGCTGGACGCCTTCAAGAAGGGCGAGGTCGACCTGCTGGTCTGCACCGACGTGGCGGCGCGCGGCCTGGACATCAAGGACGTGCCGGCGGTGTTCAACTTCGACGTGCCGTTCAACGCCGAGGACTACGTGCACCGCATCGGCCGCACCGGCCGCGCCGGCGCCTCGGGCCTGGCCGTGACCCTGGTCTCCGGCGGCGACGGCCGCCTGGTGGCCGACATCGAGAAGCTGATCAAGAAGAAGATCGAGCTCGAGGCCCTGGAATACGACGAGGATAGGCCGCGCGGCCGCATCAACGACGGCCGCCGCGCCTGGCGCGAGGCCGGCGAGACGGGCGATCCGCGCGACCTGCTGGAGCCGCCGCGCGAGCGCCGCGGCTTCCGGCCCGCGCCCGCGCCGCGCGATCCCTTCTTCGACCGCCCCTACGAGCCCAGCAGCGCCGAGCAGGCGCCGGCCTGGGAGGCCGCCGCCAAGTCGTCGCCCGTGCGCAGCGGGATCTCGGCCAACATCAAACCGAAGCGCAAGGTGGCTGCGCTGTTCAAGGCGCAGTAAGGCCTCGCAGGCGCCTCAGGCCCCGGGCTTGCGGGTCTGCGGGCACTTGACCTGGATCAGCTCGCGCTCGGCCGGCGTGGCGCCGAGCCGGCAGGCGCTCAGGCAGCCGCCCCAGACACAGCCCGTGTCCAGAGAGATCAGGTCCGGGCGGTTCAGCCAGCCCAGCGTGGACCAGTGGCCGAAGGCCACCGTGACCTCGGCCGTGCGCCGGCCCGGCACGTCGAACCAGGGCCAGTAGCCGGGTGGCGCCGAGCCCGCCCCCTCCTTGCTCTCGAACTCCATCACGCCTTCGGCGCTGCAAAAGCGCAGCCGCGTCAGCGCATTGACGATCACGCGCAGGCGCGCGTGGCCGCTCAGCGCCTCGCTCCATTGCGCGGGCTGGTTGCCGTACATGTGGTGCAGGAAATCGGCCAGGTGCGGGCCGCGCAGCACGGCCTCCACTTCCCCTGCCAGTGCCATGGTCTGCGCCGCCGTCCAGGATGGCAGCACGCCGGCATGCACCATCAGGCAACCCTGCTCGAAGCAGGCCATGCGCTGGTGGCGCAGCCAGTCGAGCAGGGCCGGCGCGTCGGGGGCATCGAGCAGGTCGTCCAGCGTGTCGTGGTGGTGGCGCGTGCGGCGGCGATGGGCCACGGCCAGAAGGTGCAGGTCGTGGTTGCCCAGCAGGCTGCAGGCCGCGTCGCCCAGGGCCATCAGGCGGCGCAGCACGGCCAGCGAGTTGGGCCCGCGGTTGACCAGGTCGCCGAGCACGACCAGGCGGTCGCGGCTCGCCGAGAAGCCTATCTTGTCGAGCAGCCGCTGCAGCGCCTCGTCGCAGCCCTGAACGTCACCAATCAAGTACATTGCCATGGTCTCGATTTTCCACCGGCTTGGCGCCGGTCGTGCATGGATTTCCTTCTGATCGCGTTTCTCACGCTGCTCAACGGCGTGTTCGCCATGTCCGAACTCGCCCTGGCCTCCAGCCGCAAGGCGCGGCTGAGCGCCATGGCCGAGTCGGGAGACAAGGGGGCTGCGGCCTCGCTGAAGCTGCTCGAAGACCCCACGCAATTTCTCTCCACCGTCCAGGTTGGCATTACCTCGATAGGCGTGCTCAACGGCATTGTCGGCGAGGCCGCCTTCAGCGACGACCTGGCCCTGTGGCTGCAGGGCTGGGGCATGGCGCCCAAGGGCGCCGGCATCGCGGCCACTGGCATGGTGGTGGCCGTGATCACCTTTACCACCATCATCTTCGGCGAGCTGGTGCCCAAGCGCATCGGCCAGCTCTACCCGGAAGCCGTCGCGCGCTGGGTGGCCCAGCCCATGGCCTGGCTGGCCACCGCCGCCAAACCCTTCGTGCGCCTGCTCTCGCTCAGCACGCATGGCGTGCTGAAGCTGCTGCGCATAGACACCAGCGGCAGCCGCGCCGTGACCGAGGAGGAGATCACCGCCAGCCTGGAGGAGGGCGTGGACGCGGGCCTGATCGAGGAGCATGAGCACCAGATGGTGCAGAACGTGTTCCACCTGGACGACCGGCCGCTGACCTCGCTGATGGTGCCGCGCGCCGACGTGGCCTGGCTGGAGGCCAGCGACAGCGTGGCCGAGAGCCTGCGCCTGGTAGCGCGGGGCGGCGACCAGGGTCGCCATTCCTGGTACCCCGTGTGCCGCGGCGGCCTGGACAACGTGGTGGGCATCATCAGCGTGGTGCGCCTGCTGGAGCTGGGCATGGACCACGCCGGTCCGATCGAGGCACACGCCCAGTCCGCCAGCTTCGTGCCGGAGACCCTGACCGGCATGGAACTGCTGGAGCAGTTGCGCGCCAAGTCGGGGCGCATGGTGTTCGTGGTCGACGAATACGGCGTGGTGCAGGGCCTGCTGACGCCGCGCGACCTGCTCGAGGCCATCACCGGCGAGCTCAAGCCCGGCGCCCAGGTGCAGGCCTGGGCCACGCCGCGCGACGACGGCTCCTGGCTGCTGGACGGCCTGATGCCGGTCAACGAGTTCAAGGCGCGGCTCGACATACGGCAATTGCCCGACGAGGACCGCGGGCGCTACAACACCGTGGCCGGCCTGCTGCTGTCCGTGGCCGGGCATTTGCCGACCACCGGCGAGCGCATCGAATGCGGGGACTGGATATTCGAGGTGGTCGATCTGGACGGCAAGCGCATCGACAAGGTATTGGCCTGGCCCCATCCAAATCCGCCGCTGGCCGATTGAGCCTCATCAAGCCCGTTTGGATTTTGTGACAAGCCGAGTATGGTCAAGCATATTCGGATGATTTATAGTGCGCTCACCCGTTAATTAAGCATAAAGACCGAATATGACATCCTACAAAGAACTTCTGAAGCAGCGCGAAGCCCTGGAGCAGCAGATCGCCGAAGCCCGCCAGCGCGAGCTGAACGATGCCGTCCGTCAGGTGCGCGCCCTGATCGCCGAGCACGGCCTGACCGCGCAGGATGTTTTCCCGGCGGGCAAGGCTGCCAAGTCCGGCTCGGCCAAGGCCGGCGCCAAGGTCGCGCCCAAATACCGCAACCCGGCCACCGGAGAAACCTGGACCGGCCGCGGCAAGGCACCCAAGTGGATCGAGGGCCAGGACCGGGCCCAGTTCGCGATCGCTTGAATACCGGATACACCTCGGCGGTGTCGAAAGAAAGAGGGGCCTGGCCCCTCTTTTTTATGCGCGGTGGTTATGACGAGGGGTCGCCGGGCCAGCCACCGCCGGCTAGGCACCTCGATATTGGCAGGCCAAGGCGAATATGCCGGCCTCGGGTGGGGAAAAATTCAAGGCCCCGGCGGCAGAAGGCCGGTGGTCTGGATGACGGCTGGCGCCGCATGGCATCGGGAGGCCGGACCTCGCTGCAGCGCTTGGGCGACTGGATAACCCAATTCGTGGTGGAGCGCTATGCGCGGTTGCGCCGAAGGCCTGCAACTCGCAGTCAGACGGCTAGACTCGTTCATACAGACTTCCGGCAATTCATCGAGATGAAGTGATACGGAAATGAGCCCACGTCCACCCTCGGATGAAATGCATCCGATCGCGCACCTCGATAATGCCATTGCTTTGGCGAAGGCGGTCCTAGAGCGGGAGTCGAGTACGTTCGCTGAACTGGATGTGTATGCCGTTCAGATGTATGCGAGGGCGCTTCGTCTCGCGAGTGGGTTTCGGGAAACATAGTTGCATTCAGCCTGCAGACGCCTGACACCGATCTTGAGACCGGAGTTTCCTGCCATTGTGCTGAATCTGTCCTTTATGCCGCGGCAGCGTTCGCCCGGATGTTCAGCCGTCCGGGAGAAGCTGAGATCAGGCAGTGCATTGCGGACATCAATGCCTTTAAGGAAAGCATGGTCCGAGATCGCGGCGCGCCGAATTACGCTTAGTCAATCGAGTGGACCTCTACCGAGCATGTCAAACGTTGAAGGCAAGGAGTACGTTCAAGCTTGCTTGAAAAAGATGACTTGAACTGATAATTTTCGGCGCGGCTACGCGCCAGCCACATAGAAAAAGCCCCTCACCATGACAGCGAGGGGCTTTTGAGAGTGGTGCCGGAGAGAGGAGTCGAACCCCCGACCTTCTCATTACGAATGAGCTGCTCTACCAACTGAGCTACACCGGCTTAGCCCAGCATTATACCTTGCTGTGGTAGCCCGTCACGCGCTCGACCTCGTTTTTCGAGCCCAGGATCACGCTCACGCGCTCGTGCAGCTGGGTCGGCTGGATGTCCAGGATGCGCTGGTGGCCGTTGGTGGCGGCGCCGCCGGCCTGCTCGACCAGCCAGCCCATGGGGTTGGCCTCGTACATCAGGCGCAGCTTGCCGGGCTTGTGCGGCTCGCGCTTGTCCCAGGGGTACATGAAGATGCCGCCGCGCGTGAGGATGCGGTGCACGTCGGCCACCATGCTGGCGATCCAGCGCATGTTGAAGTCCTTGCCGCGCGGGCCTTCGGTGCCGGCCAGGCATTCGTCGATGTAGCGCTTGACCGGGGCATCCCAGTGGCGCATGTTGCTCATGTTGATCGCGAATTCCTTGGTGTCCTCGGGGATGCGCAAGTTCTCCTGCGTGAGCACGAAGCTGCCCTGCTCGCGGTCCAGCGTGAACATGGCCACGCCATCGCCCACCGTGAGCACCAGGGTGGTCTGCGGGCCGTAGATGCAGTAGCCGGCCGCGACCTGATTCGAGCCGGGCTGCAGGAAGTCCTTCTCCTCGACGCCGCCGTTGTTGTCCTCGGGTTTCTTCAGCACGCTGAAGATGGTGCCTATGCTGACGTTGACGTCGATGTTGCTCGAGCCGTCCAGCGGGTCGAACAGCAGCAGGTACTCGCCCTGCGGGTAGCGGTTGGGCACGAGGTAGATGCCGTCCATCTCCTCGGAGGCCATGGCGGCGAGGTGGCCGCCCCATTCGTTGGCCTCGATCAGCACCTCGTTGGCGATGATGTCCAGCTTCTTCTGCACCTCGCCCTGCACGTTCTCGCTGCCGGCCGAGCCGAGCACGCCGCCCAGGGCGCCCTTGTTGACGGCCTGGCTGATGCTCTTGCAGGCGCGCGCCACCACCTCGAGCAGCAGGCGCAGCTGCGAGGGGATGTGGCCGTCGACGCGCTGCTGCTCGACGAGGTAGCGGGTGAGACTGATGCGTTGGCTCATGGGGTCTCCATTCGTAGGAAGGTGAAGGTCAGTTGCCGCCGGGCCGCCCCAAGGCAACTGCGGCCCCCTCGGGGGGCAGCGCAGTACACGGAGTGACAAGCGTGGGGGTCATATCAGTCTGAAAGTGCGCGGGTCACGACCTCGCGCACGTCGTTGCTCAGGTCGGCCTTGGACGCGACGCGCGCCAGCGCCTCGCGCGCGGCGCTGCGGTAGGGCTCGGCCAGCTTGGACCAGCGGTCCAGGGCGCGCGCCAGGCGCGCCGCCACCTGGGGGTTGATGGCGTCGAGCTCGGCCACGCGCTCGCTCCAGAACACGTAGCCGGCGGCGTCGGGGCGGTGAAAGCCGCCCGGGTTGGCGCTGCAGTAGCTGAAGATCAGACTGCGCGCGCGGTTCGGGTTGCGCAGGTTGAAGTCCGGGTGGTGCATCAGATGGCGCACGGCGGGCAGCACGTTGCCGCCGCGGTCCGGCGCGCTGGCCTGCAGGGCGAACCACTTGTCGAGCACCAGGGGCTCGTCCTTGAACAGGGCGTGGAAGCGCTGCAGCGCGGGGGCCGCGAACTCGTGGCCGCTGGCCACCAGCGCGGTCAGTGCGCCCAAGCGGTCGGTCATGTTGCCGGCGTCCTTGAAGCGCTGGTAGGCCTTGCCGGGCCAGACCATGTCGCCGGTGTGGCGTGCGGCCAGGCACAGCATGGACAGGGCCATGCCGGCCAGCGCGCGGCGGCCGGCGGAGACCGGGTCGGGGCGGTAGGCGCCGTTCTCGCTGTGCGCCTCGTAGGCCCATTGCCAGTCGTGCTGCAGCTCCAGCGCCAGCTGCTCGCGCATGGCCTCGCGCACCGCGTGGATGCGCTGCGGGTCCACCACCTCGAGCTGCTCGGCGATGTAGGTCTCGGCCGGCAGGGTCAGCGCCAGTTCCTTGAAGGCGGCGTCGAGCTGGGGGTGGCGCAGCACGCCGCGCAGCGCCTCGATGCAGGCGGCGTCGAGCACGCGCGATTCGCCCGGCTGGGCGTGGCTGCGCATGAAGTGCAGGGCGCGCTTGAGCGTCAGGCGCTGGCCGGCCTCCCAGCGGTTGAAGGGGTCGCTGTCGTGCGCGAGCCGGGTCAGCAGTTGCTCGTCGCTGTCCTCGCATTCCAGCAGCACCGGGGCGCTGAAACCGCGCAGGATGGAGGGCACGGGCTCGGCGGCTATGTCCTCGAACACCAGGGTCTCGCTGGCCTGCGACAGCACATGGGTGCGCGCGGCGGCCGCGATCTCGCTGCCGTCGGGGCGCAGCAGGCCCAACGCCACCGGGATGACGAAGGGCTCCTTGAAGGTCTGGCCGGGCGTGGGCGCGCAGCTCTGGCTCAGCGTGAGCTGGTAGCGGCGCGCGTCGGCGTCGTAGCGGCCCTCGGCCCGCAGCAGGGGCGTACCGGCCTGGCTGTACCAACGCTTGAACTGCGGCAGCAGGCGCGCCAGGTCGGAGTCCGGGTTGGCGTCGGCGATGGCCTGGGCGAAGTCGTCGCAGGTCACGGCCTGGCCGTCGTGGCGCTGGAAGTACAGTGCCATGCCCTTGGCGAAGCCTTCGCGGCCTAGAGGGTCGGAGGGGCCTCCGCTCAGGGTCTGCATCATGCGCACCAGCTCGGCGCCTTTTTCGTAGACCGTGACGGTGTAGAAGTTGTTGATCTCGATGTAGCTGTCGGGCCGCACCGGGTGCGCCATGGGGCCGGCGTCCTCGGGGAACTGGGCGGTGCGCAGCACGCGCACGTCCTCGATGCGCTTGACCGCGCGCGCCGAGGGCTCGCCGGCCAGGTCCTGGCTGAACTCCTGGTCGCGGAACACCGTCAGGCCTTCCTTGAGCGAGAGCTGGAACCAGTCGCGGCAGGTGACGCGGTTGCCGGTCCAGTTGTGGAAGTACTCGTGGCCGACCACGCTCTCGATGTTGGCGTAGTCGGTGTCGGTGGCCGTGGCGGGATTGGCCAGCACGTACTTGGTGTTGAAGATGTTCAGGCCCTTGTTCTCCATGGCGCCCATGTTGAAGTCGCTGGTGGCGACGATCATGAAGCGCTCCAGGTCGAGCGGCAGGCCGAAGCGCGCCTCGTCCCAGGCCACGCTGGCCATCAGCGAGTTCATGGCGTGCTCGGTCTTGTCCAGGTCGCCGGGGCGCACGAACACCTGCAGCAGGTGCTCCTTGCCCGAGCGCGAGGCGATGCGCTGCTCGCGCGCCACCAGCTTGCCGGCCACCAGCGCGAACAGGTAGCAGGGCTTCTTGTGCGGGTCGACCCAGCGGGCGTAATGGCGGCCGTCGCCGAGCGGGCCCTGCTCGACCAGGTTGCCGTTGGACAGCAGCACCGGGTAGAGCTTCTCGTCGGCGCGCAGCGTCACGCTGAAGCTGGCCATCACGTCCGGGCGGTCCAGGAAGTAGGTGATGCGGCGGAAGCCCTCGGCCTCGCATTGCGTGAAGAACGAGTCGTTGCTGACGTACAGGCCCATCAGCTTGCTGTTCTTGGCCGGCGCGCAGGTGGTGAAGATCTCCAGGTCGAAGGGCGCGTCGCCCTCGGGCAACTGCTCCAGCACCAGATGGCCGTCGTCCAGCTTGAACGAGGTGCCCGCGCCGTTGACCAGCACGCGCGCCAGGTTCAGCTCCTCGCCATCGAGGCGCAGCGGCTGGGCCGGCACCTCGGGGTTGCGGCGCAGGCGCATCCGGTTCAGCACCCGGGTCTTGGCCGGGTCCAGGTCGAACGTCAGGTCGACCGTGTCGATCCAGAACGCGGGGGCCGTGTAGTCTTCACGGCGGATCACCGTGGTCTGTCCTTCTCGCATGAGGGGTCTCCAGGCTGTGGGGGCGTCAGACGCCTTGTTTGAGCGAAGCCTCGATGAAGGCGTCGAGGTCGCCGTCCAGCACTTTCTGGGTGTTGGAGATTTCGACGCTGGTGCGCAGGTCCTTGATGCGGCTCTGGTCCAGCACGTAGCTGCGGATCTGGTGGCCCCAGCCCACGTCGGTCTTGGTGTCCTCGAGCTTCTGCTGCGCTTCCATGCGCTTGCGCATCTCGTGGTCGTACAGGCGCGAGCGCAGGCGGCGCCAGGCGACGTCGCGGTTGCTGTGCTGGCTGCGGCTGTCCTGGCACTGCACCACGATGCCGGTGGGGATGTGGGTCAGGCGCACGGCCGAGTCGGTCTTGTTGATGTGCTGGCCGCCCGCGCCGCTGGCGCGGTAGGTGTCGGTGCGCACGTCGGCCGGGTTGATGTCGATCTCGATCGAGTCGTCGATCTCGGGATAGACGAACACGCTGGCGAAGCTGGTGTGGCGCCCGCCCGAGCTGTCGAACGGGCTCTTGCGCACCAGGCGGTGCACGCCGGTCTCGGTGCGCAGCAGGCCGTAGGCGTACTCGCCCTCGAGCTTGATGGTGGCGCTCTTGATGCCGGCCACGTCGCCCGGGGTCTCGTCTTCCACCGTGGCCTTGAAGCCCTTGCGCTCGGCGTACTTGAGGTACTGGCGCAGCAGCATGCTGGCCCAGTCGCAGGCCTCGGTGCCGCCGGCGCCGGCCTGCAGGTCCAGGAAGCAGTTGCTCGGGTCCGCCGGCTGGTTGAACATGCGGCGGAACTCGAGCTGCTCGACCAGGCCGGCCAGCTTGCCGGCCTCGGCCTCGATGGTGCGCAGGCCGGTCTCGTCGCCTTCCTCCTTGCTCATCTCGAACAGCTCGCCGTTGTCGGCCAGCTCGCGCGTGAGCTCGTTGAGGGTGACGACCACGCTGTCGAGCGCCTTCTTTTCCTTGCCCAGCTCCTGGGCCTTCTTGGGGTCGTTCCAGACCGCGGGATCTTCGAGCGATGCGTTGACGGTTCTCAGCCGTTCAGCCTTGGCATCGTAGTCAAAGATACCTCCGTAGGTCTTCGGTCCGGGTGGCGAGGTCCGCCAGTTGCGCGCCGATCTGGTTGATGTGTTCTGCGTCCATGGGGCTTGTCCTGTGTGTGTCTGTGGGCTAACCGGGTATTTTCTCATGCCGGGCCCCACTGCGACCGGGGCGCCTGGACGGACCGCAGCGCCCATGAAAAAAGACCGCCGCAGCGGTCTTTTTGCGAGGGGCGAGCCGGGGCTCAGTGGATCACCATCAGCGTGAACGGGAACACATAGGCCTGCATCGACACCTAGAGGCCGACCAGGCAGGCCAGCGCGATCGAGTGGAAGAACACGTAGCGCAGGATGTCGCCCTCGTGGTCGAACCAGCGGGTCGCGGTGGAGGCCACGACGATGGACTGGGCGTCGATCATCTTGCCCATCACGCCGCCCGAGCTGTTGGCCGCGCCCATCAGGTTGGGCGACAGGCCAAGCTGCTCGGCTGCCACCTTCTGCATGCCGCCGAACAGCACGTTGGAGGCGGTGTCGGAGCCGGTCAGCGCCACGCCCAGCCAGCCCATCAGGGTGCCGAAGAAGGGGTAGAACACGCCGGTGTTGGCGAAGGCCAGGCCCAGCGTGGTGTCGGTGCCCGAGTAGCGCGTCAGCGTGCCCAGGGCCAGCATCAGCACGATGGTCAGCAGCGAGTAGCGCACCAGCCAGAGTGTGCGCACGAAGGTGCGGGCCAGCTGCAGCGGGTTGTACTTCATGGCCAGGCCGCCGACGATGGCCGCCAGCAGGATGCCGGTGCCGGTGGCCGACAGCAGGTTCAGCGTGTACACGGCCGCTTCCTTGTGCGGCGTGGGCACCACGGGCGGCATCTTCTCGATCAGGTTGTGCAGGCCGCTGATCGGGAAGGCGGGCGCGAAGATGCTGTTCCAGTAGGCCTTGACCGGCGGCAGGCCCCAGATGAAGACGAACACCGTCAGGATGGCCCAGGGCGTCCAGGCGCGGATCACGTCGGCGCGCGAATGGCGGGTCGGCGCGGTGGCGACATGGCCCTCGCCGCCGTCCTTCTCGTGGCCCTTGAGCGAGACCGAGGTCCAGATGGTCCTGGGCCGCCAGACCTTGAGGAAGCCGACCAGCGAGACCATGGACACCACGGCAGCGATCACGTCGAACAGCTCAAGGCCGCGACCAGGCCGGCGCCGGCGGCGATGTGCGCCTTCAAGTGCAGAAAGCCCAGGCCCACCAGCATCACCACCACCGGCACGGCGCCGAGCAGGGTGGAGATGAACATGCTGCCGAAGGGGTCGTATACCTGTTGCCAAACCATGGCTGTCTCCTGTTCTCCGAGTCTGATTTAAGGACGGCGAAGTCTAGGTCTGGCAGGCGGCGCCACGAGGCTTTGGCGCTCTGAAATTTTTTCAGCGCAGGACTGAAGAACTAACAGGCGCAGCGTCAGGCGTTTGCAAGGAAATTTTCGATCAGCCGCGCCAGCTGCTGTGGCTGGTCGTGGTGCAGCATGTGGCCCGCGTCCTGCACCACGGCGCGCTCGACCTGGGGCACGCACTTCAGGCGCTCGTGGTAGTCGGCCAGCGTGTACTGGCCCTTGTGCCAGGTCCCCAGGCTGTCGTCGCTGGCCTCCACCGCCAGCGTAGGCGCCGCGATGCGCTGGTAGATGGCCAGCACCTCCTCGAGCCGGTAGAGCTGGGCGCTGACGAGCTTGTGCGCAGCGTCGCCGAGGATGGCCCATTGCCCGTCCGCCTCGGGCCGGGCCCAGTGCCTGGCCAGCCATTCGGCCTTGTCGCGCGGCAGGCGCGGGTTGGTCTTCACGAGGCGGCCTGCCACGCCCGCGGCGTCGGGGTAGCGCGGCAGCCCGACCTCGCCGCGGTGCAGGGCCTTGAGCTCGTCGATCCAGCGCGCATAGCGCGCTGGCGCCTGCGCGGGCCGGGTGGGCGGCAGGCCGAAGCCCTCGAGGTTGACCAGGCGGCGGATGCGCCCGGGCCGCACGCCGGCGTAGAGCATGGCCACGTTGCCGCCCATGCTGTGGCCCACCAGGTCCACGGCTTGGCCGGGCGCGTAGTGGTCGAGCAGGAAGTCCAGGTCGGCCAGGTAGTCGGGAAAGCCGTAGTGGTCGCCGTCCGCGGGCCCCGCGGTCAGGCCGAAGCCGCGCCAGTCGGGCGCCAGGATCAGGCGTTGGCCGGCGAATGCCTCGGAGAAGGCGTCGACGACGAACTGGTAGGAGGCGCCCACGTCCATCCAGCCGTGCAGCAGCACCAGCGGGGGCGTGCCGCCCGCAGGCGCGCCCCACAGGCGCACGTGGTAGTTCAGGTGTCGGACCTTGACATGCTCGCTACGCGAGGCTCGGAGGGCTTGGTACATTTCGCAGATTATTGAGGAGGCAGCGCATGGACGTCGGTCAACTCGAGGACAGCTACGCGGCGATGCACGCGCAGTTCCGCTGGCTGGTGCCGCCGCATTTCAACATCGCCCAGGCCTGCGGCGCGCGCTGGGCCCAGGCGCCCGATGCGGCCCGGCGCCCCGCCATCATCGTGCATGCGGCGCAGGGCGGGCCGGTCGTCCACAGCTACGCGGCCCTGCAGCAGGCGGCCGACCGGCTGTCGAACGCCCTGGCCCGGCTGGGCGTGCAGCGCGGCGACCGGGTCGCCATCGTGCTGCCGCAGCGCTTCGAGACCGCCGTGGCCTACCTGGCGGTGCTGCAGCTGGGGGCGGTGGCGACGCCGCTGTCCATGCTGTTCGGCTCCGAGGCGCTGCAGTACCGGCTGCACGACAGCGAGGCCGTGGTGGCGCTGTGCGACGAGGCGGCGCTGGACACCCTGCAAGGCGTGCGCGCCCAGTGCCCGCAGCTGCGCACGGTGGTCGGCGTGGGCGCTGCAGGCACCGGGGCCGACTGGGGTTGGGACCAGCTGCTGGCGCAGGCGGCGCCGCAGTTCAACGCGGTCGACACGCTGGCCGACGACGCGGCCATGCTGATCTACACCAGCGGCACCACGGGGAGCCCCAAGGGCGCGCTGATCCCGCACCGCGCCCTGATAGGCAACCTCAGCGGCTTCGTCTGCAGCCAGAACTGGTTCGGCTTCGACCCCGCTGGCCGCACCTCGGCTCCCTCCCTCGTGCCGGGGCGGGGTCGAAGCCGAACCAGTTCTGGC
>NZ_SCMM01000055.1:0-29791 GCF_005503345.1 Ramlibacter sp. 2FC | reverse complement strand
GGTAGGGGTAGGGGTAGGGGTTTCCATGCCGCAGCAGGCGCAGGCTGATGAGTATGCAGAGCATGCAGCGGGTCCACACGTCGTCCAAGTGGCACCCCAGGTCTACGCGCTTCAACCAGCGGCGAGTTCGAGCATCGAGGCGCCGCCGCCACCGGTGGCAGCGGCCATTCAGCAGGTTGCCGCCACCATCCCTGCCGTGCAGTCCCTGCGCGGAGTGCGGTTGGAGGTTTCCAACGGCGTAGGAATCACCCGCTTGGCCCGTCGCACGGCTGACCGATTGGCCTCCACGGGCCTGGTGGCGGCACGGCTGACCAATGCCAAACCCTATCGTCAAGCCACCACCGAGATCCAGTTCGGCGCAGGCCAGGAGCAGATGGCGCAGGCGCTGAAGGCACACCTCCCCGTGGCGGCCAAGGTTGTTGCCATAGGCCACCTGCAGCCAGGGATACAAATGCGCTTGGTGTTGGGTCACGATCTCACGGCCAAGGCCGTCACGGCTTGGCTGGATCAGGTCGCGCAGGAGCCGCAGGCAGTGGCGTCGCGCAAGGATGACGGTTGGATCTGGGTGTGAGCCCGCAGGCAGGTCGTGGCAGGGACTGCTGCCCGTGCCATCCATGGCGCAACGGGCTCGGTCATTGATGAGGCAAGACACACCGGCAGCGAAATCGGAAGCTCGATCCATTGACGGCTTAGCTTGTCCGGAATGCTCGAACTTGAGCAGCAGCGCGTCTCCTTGGACATCGGTTTTCTTGGTCTGGGTGGCGGTATCTCTGCTTGTCAGCCCCTTTCTGGTCTTTCCGCTGGTCAAGGGCGCAGGGCTCTACGACAACCAGCGTTTGGTCCAGACGTCCTGTGCGCTGTTCGCGCTGCTCGTTGGCGTAAGGCAGTGGGTACGCGGCGCGGCGCGCCCCTTGCTATGGGACCGGCAGATTGTCAGCTTGCTGGGACTTTTCTTGCTGCTAGGCTTAGTGTCCAGTGCTTTGGCTCATTCGCCACGCCATGCATTTTTCGAATGGGTCAACCTACTTTTGATGCTGGGCATGAGCTGGGTCGTGGCATCCCAGGTCAGCTCCCGGGGCGAGGCGCTGCTGGATAAGCTGCTACTGGCAGCGGGGCTCGCGTGTGCGGCCTACCTGTTGCTCGAGATCTTGGTCTATCTCTCATGGCTCAAGGCGGGTGTTCGACCCTCGCCGCGCCAGCTAATTGTGGGCTACAACAATTATCGGTTTTTCAACCACGTGCAGACCATTTCTTTGCCCTTGCTCGGCCTGTTGGCGGCACGCATGCTGAGCCGCGATCGCAAGCTCTTTTGGTGGGGGATCACAGCGCTGTGGTGGATGCTGCTTTTCGTCGGGCTAGGGCGCGGCACCTTGACGGGCATGGCCGCCGGCATCGCGATGACTTGGCTGCTGCTGCGCCAGACCGCGGCGCCGTGGTGCCGTACCTTGCTCTGGTCCGCAGCGGGAGGGTTGGCAGCGTACCTGGTCTTGTATGCGCTGATCCCGGTCTCGCTTGGCATGGAGCCGTTCGGCCTGTTCTTCTCGGGTGCGGAGCGCAGCATCGGCAATCCGGGGTCGGGCCGACTGCAGCTTTGGTCGCGTGCCCTGGAGATGACGGTGGCTACCCCGTGGCTGGGGGCCGGCCCCGCCCATTTTGCCCACTACGGCCGCGACCTTTCCGGCGGTAATGCGCATCCGCACAACTGGGTGCTGCAAATCGGCAGCGAATGGGGGCTGCCGGCTCTGCTGGCCTTGATCGGAGCCGTCGCGCTGGCCATGCGCCGGCTCTGGCAACTGCGCACCGAAATTGCGCCACAAGATCAAGACACGCTGACCGCTTGGTTGGTGACAGGTTGGGCCATTCTTGTAGATGGCCTGGTTTCTGGGTTGCTCGTGATGCCGACCAGCCTGCTTTGGATTGGGTTCTACGTCGGCTGCGCGTGGGGTTGGGTGGTGTCGCGTGCTTCGCCCGCGGAGAACATGGCTCCTCGCTTGTCGATCCTGAAACGCTGTGCGGGCGGAGCAGTCACTCTGTTGTTGATCTATGGACTGCTACGCAGCGTGTGGCCCGATGTGCTGGGGTTCAGTACGCGCCAGCCTGTCGAGCAGGACAACCCCGTCTACCGGCCCAGGATTTGGCAAGACGGTCTCTTTTGATCGCGTAACGTTCAACTCACGTGGTCGATCGAAGGGGCGACTCGCCATGACAGGTCATTTGCTTGGCGCAGGCTGTGCCGATCCGCGAAGGCCTGTGTTGAGCCAACAGATAAAGCGGCCTGCCTTTGGTTTCATCAAAAATCCGGCCCAAGTACTCACCAAGTATGCCGACGAAAAACAATTGGATGCCGCCGAGGAACAGGACGGTGACTATCAGCGAAGGGTAGCCACGCACGGGGTCGCCCCAGATCAGGGTCTTGAGGATGATCCAGGCGCCCAAGGCAAAGGCACCGATGGCAAAGATGGTGCCGAGGTATGTGGCCAGTTTGAGAGGCGCGATGGTGAAAGAAGTGATGCCCTCAAGGGCGAAGTTCCATAGTGTCCAGTAATTGAACTTGGTATGACCCGCAGCCCTGGGATCGCGTCGATAGCTGACAGCCACTGAGGGATAGCCAACCCAGGCGAACAGGCCCTTCATGAACCGGTGCTGCTCGCGTAACCGCCCCAAATCTTGTACAACGCGCCGGCTCATGAGCCGGCAATCACCCGTGTCGGGCGGGATGGCCACCTTGGAGAGTTTCTTGATCACGCGGTAAAAGATGTGAGCCGTGGCTCTCTTGAGCCAAGTCTCACCGTCCCGTTGGCACCGTTTGGCATAGACAACGTCATAACCCGCCTCCCATTGGGCGACGAATTGCAACAGCAATTCCGGAGGATCCTGCAAGTCGGCGTCGAAAATGGCCACCGCGTCACCCTGGGCCACGTCGAGGCCGGCCGTCATGGCTGCCTCCTTGCCGAAGTTGCGCGAGAGAGTGACGGTACTGACGCGCTCGTCCGTGTTTGCCAGTCCGTCTATCACGGCCTGAGTGCCATCCTTGCTGCCGTCGTTGACGAAAATCATCTCGCAGCGATAGTCCATCAATTGGTCGAACACGCCGCTCATGCGCGTATGAAAGGCCGCGAGTACAGCCTCCTCGTTGTAGGCTGGTACGACGATAGAAATGAGCTTTTTCATACTGACGACCCGCTCCACGGATAGGGGGTCTTGATCAATGCCGTGCTTGTGAACTTTTCATGGCTTTTGTGCCAAGCAGAACACGGTCAGTCCCACGACTCGGTTGAGCTTGAACAAGGGACTTTCGATGTCACAAAGGGTTTTCAAGAAGGCGTTGACCATTGGGTGATGCTGAACGAGTTGCGAGCGCGGTGGGCGTGGTTTCGAGTACCGCTGTGCCAGTCGCATGATCGCGGCAATGGGGAAAATCATGCCAAAGAAGTAAGCGCTGTGCTTGATCTCCAATCCGGCCTTGCAAACAGCTTCCTCCAACTGACGAATGGTATAGCGTCGCTTGTGTTCAAGGAATTCGTCGTGCTGGCTCCAGAGCATCTGGAAGGCCGGGACGGAAACCAAGAAAATTGCGCCGCGGGGCACTTTATGGGCATAGAACCTTAGCAGCCCAACGTCGTCGTCCACATGCTCCAGTACATCCATTAGAAGTACCAGATCGGCCTCGGTGGTTCCGATTTCGCTTCTATAGTGAATCTCTTTTTCATTCAACCGGGTGTCATGGTCATGCTCGTATGCAATGTCGACGCACCAAGCCTCGCGCGCAGTTGAGTTTTTAAGGAGATATTTAGAGAAAAACCCGGACCCGGCGCCTATGTCTAATATCTTCTCCGGAACCTTTGCGCCAATGTGGCGCATCATCGCCTTCGCCTTGGATACGTAATACCAGTGGCGATCAATGGCGGATCCGAGAATGTCGGTTTCCTTGAGGTCCATCGCTGAATCCTTGAGCTCCGGGCCTTACTGCCGGTCCAAGCCTGACTGGCGACGGTCCGAAGGGTGTTTTTCTCCCCCAGTGGATACTTGCGTGCGGACATGAACCACAGCGTTTTCGTCCGCATAAAGGCGGCGCCAGTCGGGAAGATGGTCGAGCAGGGTGACAGGCGGACTGCCCGGCTTCAAAAGTGTCCATTGGATGCGGTGCTTTTCCAGCAGGTCTTGCAGGCCATCCCTGGTTGTAAGACCCAGTGCGTCAAGGTATTCCTTGAGAAAGGCGTCCTTGTACATGTCGGCGCGTCCGTCGATGAAGGGGGGAACGCCCATGTAGATGAGGTAGCCGCCCCAGTGGTACTCGTTCAATACGGGTCCCTGAATGGCCGCGTTGCGTCCAGCTTGGATGGCCAGAATGGGCGCGGCCGTCTCCGGCGGCTTGGGCGGCCGAGTGCGCGAGATCCAAAGCGTCCAGCCCAGCAGCAAGCCGAGGCCGACGGCAAGTGCCGCGTGGCCGGCAGGTCCGGCGAGCCTGCGGAACATGTGGTCCACACGATCCTGTTGTCGTCTGGCCTTGGAGGCCGCGGCCCACTGCGCTGCAAAAGGGGTGGCGAACAGTAGCGGCGTCAGCAGGCCGAGCAGTTCTACGTTCCGCGCGTGCTTGAGCGCCAAATGGATCAGGCCCAGCAGCAGGGCCAAGCGGACCGGCGGCAAGCGCAGCCCCTGGTGCATGACCATGGCCAAGCCTGCGAGCAACCAGAGCTCCAATGCCTGGAATCGATGGAAGTTGGGTGATCGCCATTCGCCGATCCGCGTCAGCGCATAGCTGCTCTCCGTGAAAATTTCCCAGGTGAACAAGATGCCGCCCAGGCCGTGCGGCGTGAGCAGCGCGCTGATCACGGCCAGCATCAAGAAGCCCCCCCAACTTCTGACGGCGTGCATGGCGCGCTGCTCGCGTCTGGCTGCGAGCAGCGCTTCGAACGCGAAGGCGAAGGCGAGGGCTATTCCCAACGTGAATCCGCCATGCATATTGGCCCAGAGTGTCATCACGGGTAGCAGCCAAAGGCTGGGAGCGCGGCCCGACTCGCTGGCACGCACCAGGCCGACAGTCCAGACGAGCAGCAGCGGCATGGCCAGAATGTGGGGCCGTGCCAGCAAATGGGCCGTCGTCATTAGCACCGCCAGAGCTGCGAGCATCAGCGCGTAAATCGGCTCCAGAATCTGCAGCAGGGCCCGCACCAGCAGCGCGACCGTGACGGCGAAGGCGAGGGCGGTGAGCGCGACGACGGCGCTCCAGCCGCCGGCGGCGTGAGCCAAGGCCAGGACAACCTCGGACAGCCATTCATGGGCCGTCCAGGCGGCGCCACGCATGGTGTGGGAAAACGGGTCCTTGGCAGGAACCGCGCCATGCTCGAGGATCCACTGCCCGGCGGCGATATGCCAATAGGTGTCACCGTCTCGGAGTAATTTCTCCCAGTGGAAGAAGACGAGCAAGTAGACCAGTGAGCCGACGATCAGCGGCCAGGAAAAAAGCCAGGCAGACCGCCCTGCGGTGTTGCCTGCTCCGGCAATGAAAATGGACTTGACGTTCATGGCAGTCGACTGCTCCTAGGGCCTGCAAGTCCGTGGCGACGGGAACGCGTGGCGCTTAGCGGTTCTCCCCACGGTACTGGTATGTTAGGTGCGCCGCTTTGGCTTGCATATCGCCAGTTCTAGGTATGCGACCAAGTGCCAGCCACGTCATTTAAGCGTCAGCAATCCCTCGTCAAGCAGAGCCTGCACGATGTCGGCTTGCCGCAGGTCACGCCGGCGTTTGATTTGCGGTCGTTGCGGTGCCGACTCGGCCATCCAGCGCTTGAACTCCACGAACGTTCTTGGGGAGATGGTGTGCATGAGCGCCATCTTGCCAGTGGCCGATATGACGGCATGCTCGAATTTGGGTGCGTCGGTCAGCACGGAAGCCCGAGCGGCCTGCACAGGCCACAGGTCCTCCTCATCATCCGAAAACCGGAATGGATGCGGGTCTCCCTTAACAGGCACGAGCCGCAGGAAGTCCACCTCGAAACCGCGGTCGTTGATGGCGGTTTCGTTGTGCATCTCCTTGCGCCGGAATGTAGGGTCCGCGCGCTGCAGGACCCGCAGCATGGAGGCGTCGATGCGCTCCAGGTCGGTGACGAACTGCACCCGACGCCGCGCGTCCCAAAGCAAGTCGACGTCCTGCGTGGCCAGCGCTCCCTGCACGATGCGCACGCCGGCGGCTGTTTCGTACGCATACAGTGCGTGGGTGCCGACCACCGTGAAGTGCTGACCCAGGCCGGCGTCTTCGAGCGTTTGCAGCAGGGCAACCATCAAGCTCGGCGCGCGTCCGGCCTTCACGGCCTTATTCAGCCGCTCGGCCTCCTTGAGCGCGTCACGCAGCGACCTCAGCCGCGCCTCTGTCTCCCGCTTGCGAGTGGTGAATGCCTCGTATGTGCGCAGCGTCTCTGGTGACCGCGGCCCGAGGCGCTGCTGTCGGTTGTCGGGCGCCGTCTTCACGAGATACTCGTGCTCGCCCTGCCGCTTCCAGTACATGCCTCCAACATACTTTCTTGCCTCGGCCTGGACGCGGCGATGCTCGTCGAACACCGTCATCGAGTCGATGACCTGCCTGGCAGCGTTGTCGGGCAGGGGCAAGTAGTCCATGGCCGTTCGAATTGCAAATTTCAATTTTATACGGCCATTCTTTATACGACAATGACTTAGAGTTCACTCTTTGGGCGAACAAGGCTGCCGAGATCCAGTTCGGCGCAGGGCGGGAGCAGCTTGGCATGGAGCAAGGACGACGGCTGGGCCTGGAGTTGGTGGGTCGCCTGCGCTGATCGAATTACCCCTGGCTTGCTTTTTGTCGATTGATGGCTATCATTGGTAGCCATCTTTGGCCGGGAGTAGTAAAGCAATGGACACCGCACGTCTTTTTCAATCGGGCCGCAGCCAGGCGGTTCGCTTGCCCAAGGAGTACCGCTTCACGGGGGCGGAGGTGGTCGTGCGGCATTTCGGCAACGGCGTGCTGCTGCTCCCCATCGATAGGCCTTGGGACATGCTGGATGCAGCGTTGGCCGCCTTCGAGCCCGGTTTTCAGATCAGCCGCGAACAGCCCGCAGTGCAGACTCGCGAGGAGATCCGGCCTTGATCTACATGCTCGACACGAACATTTGCATTTACGTGATCAACGCCCGGCCGGCGAAGGTTTTGGAGCGGTTCCGGCAGGAGCGCATAGGCAGTGTCGGTATTTCCAGCGTCACCGCCGCCGAGTTGGCTTTTGGTGTCGCAAAGAGTGGCTCCGCGCGCAACCGTGAGGCACTGGAAATGTTTCTGGCACCGCTTGAAATCCTGCCTTTCGATGACTCGGTCATCTGGTACTACGGTGACTTGCGCGCGGGGTTGGAGCGGCGTGGCCAGGCCATCGGTGCGCTTGACACCATGATCGCAGCCCATGCCCTGGCGTCCAACACGATCCTGGTGACCAACAACACCCGCGAATTTGCCCGGGTGCCGGAACTGCGACTGCAGAACTGGGCGGAAGAATAGCCATATCGAGCAGACTGCCGCCATGCAACTGGACATCTTCGAACATAGCCGCGAGGTGATGCTGCGAAATGATGCGGCCCATGCGCTCGAGCGGCGGGAGGCGCAGGCTGCCCGCGCAGCTTGTGAGCAGTTGGCCCGGGAAAACCCGCTGGACCCATCCCTGCCGGCGCTGCAGCTGCTGGCCGAGGTCATCGAATCGGGCGATCGGGGCGCCTTTGCCGACCATCAGGCCCTGCGCGCGGCGCGCGAGGCCATGCTCGAAAGCATCGTGCCAGCGGCTCTGCGAACATTTGGCGGCAGCGCCGCTGCCCGATGGCTCGGACCGCTATGGCAGGGCTTGGCGCAACGCGCAGCGCCGCTGCCCTTCAAGCCCGAACACGGTCTGGAGCATGCGGCGCCGCTGTGGCTGCACGCCGGCGATTGGAACGCCGCCGTCCAGGCGGTGACGGGCATCGCATCGTGGCGCAGGATCCCCATGCCGCTGTCCTGGATGGCCGAGGCGTCTTTGCAGCTGCATGGGCTGCAGTCCACCTGGCCGCTGCTTGCGGAGCTGTCCTGGCTGTCGCCCCACAGCTTTGCGCGGGTGGCCGACCGGTCGCCGGACCCGCAGCTGCCGCGGTGGCTGCTGAGGTTCGAGGTGGATTTCGACGATGCGGGCGATGAGGCCGACCTGGCCTGGTTGCCCGCCTGGCTGCTGACGCAGCAGCCCTCGCTGGCCAAGGACTTGGCAGCGGCACAGGCGTCGCGACACCGGCCGCCGGAGCAGGCCATGCGCCTGCTCGTGGAGCTGCTGGGTCTGGAGCGGCAAGGGCGCCACCATGACATCGTGGCCAGGCGCAAGGCACTGCGCGATCTGAGTCCGGCGCTGTACGGGGCGTACATCAAGACGCGGTGACGGCGGCCCCAAAAAGTGCGGCGCGAATTACCGCGCGAAAACTTCTTGCAAGGTGTTCAGCGCCGCGGCTAGTGTCTTCGCCGAGACCGAGCCCAACTTTTTCGACAAGCGCACCTTGTCGACTGTACGCAACTGGTCAAGCAGAATCAGTCCTTTGGTGCCGGCGTGGGTCACCGGGATCCGAAACGGTGCCGCAAAACCCTTGGACGTCATCGGCGCCACGATCACGGTGCGCAGGTGGTCGTTGAGCTCCGGCGGCGACACGACCACGCAGGGGCGGGCTTTCTTGATCTCGCTGCCGACAGTGGGGTCGAGATTGACCAGCCAGATGTCGCCGCGCCTCACCAGACCAGCTCCGCATCCCCCTCGTTGCCGAATTCGCCCATCAGCAATCCATCGCCTCCGGCCGCGGCCAGTGCTTGCGCGGCAGCCGCCCAGCCCGCCCGCACGGAACGGGTGGGCTTGCGCAGGATGATGGTGCCGTCTTCGACGGACATCTCGACGCCGGCCTCGATGTCCAGGCCGGCTTGGGCAAGAACGGGCTTGGGCAGAACGACGCCTTTGCTGTTCCCGATGTTTCTGATCGCTACGTGCATAGCCTTCAATGTAATAACAATGTTATGACTAGTATGATACCACCGCAGCGGCCACCCGGGATTCCTGGTATGGCTCTGTGCCGCGCAGTGTCAGGGATGTCGAAGGCCGGGTGATCGTGGTTGGGTACTCCGACAGGCGTCTCGCCGACGGTGCGCAGCACCTGTGCCGGGTTCTATATGGCAAACTTCCCGCCTTCGTTCAGTCAGGCGCAAGGGGCGCCCATTTCCAGCATGCAGAAAATCATCCAGCAGATTGCCAGCGAAATCAGGGTCGCGGTCCATCAGGTTCAGGCGGCGGTGGGCCTGCTCGATGGCGGGGCCACGGTGCCCTTCATTGCGCGCTACCGCAAGGAGGCGACCGGCGGGCTGGACGACGTGCAGCTGCGCGAGCTGGAATACCGGCTGGGCTATCTGCGCGAGCTGGAAGAGCGCCGCGAGGCCATTCTCAAGAGCATCGCCGAGCAGGGCAAGCTGAGCGATGCGCTGCGCGCGGCCATATCGGCGGCGCCGACCAAGCAGGAGCTGGAAGACCTGTACCTGCCCTACAAGCCCAAGCGCCGTACCAAGGGGCAGATCGCGCGTGAGGCCGGCTTAGAGCCGCTGGCCGACAAGCTGTTTGCTGATCCCACGCTGAACCCCGCCGCCGAGGCCGAGGCCTTCGTCAGGCCGGCGGGCTCGGTGGAAGGCGGTGATTTTTCCACCGTACCGGCGGTGCTCGATGGCGTGCGCGACATCCTTTCCGAGCGCTGGGCCGAGGACGCCGCGCTGGTGCAGTCGCTGCGCGAATGGCTGTGGGCCGAGGGCCTGCTGCGCAGCAAGCTGGCCGAGGGCAAGGACGAGAACCATGCCGACGTGGCCAAGTTCCGCGATTACTTCGCTTACGACGAACCGATTGGCCGTGTGCCCTCGCACCGTGCACTGGCCGTGTTCCGCGGCCGTGCGCAGGAGATCCTGGACGCCAAACTGGTGCTGCCCGAGCCGGAGGCGAGTTCCACTGCCAAGGCCGAGCCCGGCAAGCCCAGCCTGGCCGAGGGCAGGATAGCGCTGCACCTGGGCTGGAGCCACGCCGGCCGCCCGGCCGACGACCTGATCCGCAAGTGCGTGGCCTGGACCTGGCGCGTCAAGCTCAGCCTGTCCACCGAGCGCGATCTGTTCGCCCGCCTGCGCGAAGAGGCGGAGAAGGTGGCGATCAAGGTGTTCGCCGACAACCTGCGCGACCTGCTGCTGGCCGCGCCGGCCGGCCCGCGGACCGTGATGGGGCTGGACCCCGGCATCCGCACCGGCGTGAAGGTGGCGGTGGTCGATGCCACGGGCAAGCTGGTCGAGACCGCCACCGTGTACCCGCACGAGCCTCGGCGCGACTGGGATGGCTCTCTGCATACCCTGGGCAAGCTGTGCATGAAGCACGGGGTCAACCTGATCGCGATCGGCAACGGCACGGCCAGCCGCGAGACTGACAAGCTGGCGGCCGACCTGATCAAGCTGCTGGCCAAGGATGCGCCTGCGCCGATAGAGAAGGTGGTGGTCAGCGAGGCGGGGGCCTCGGTGTACTCGGCCAGCGAATACGCGAGCCAGGAAATGCCCGACGTGGACGTGAGCCTGCGCGGCGCGGCCAGCATCGCGCGGCGGCTGCAGGACCCGCTGGCCGAGCTCGTGAAGATCGATCCCAAGAGCATCGGCGTGGGCCAGTACCAGCACGACGTGAACCAGAGCGAGCTGGCACGCACGCTGGACGCGGTGGTGGAAGACTGTGTGAACTCGGTCGGTGTCGATCTCAATACCGCGAGCGCGCCGCTGCTGTCGCGCGTGTCGGGCCTGTCCGGCAGCGTGGCCAAGGCCGTGGTGCGCTGGCGCGAGGCGCATGGCGCCTTCAGGAACCGGCTGCAGCTGATGGAGGTGTCGGGCCTGGGCGCCAAGACCTTCGAGCAGAGCGCGGGCTTCCTGCGCATCCGCGGCGGGGACAACCCGCTGGACATGACCAGCGTGCACCCGGAGACCTACCCGGTGGTGGAGAAGATCTTGGCGCACACGGCCAGGCCGGTCGCCGAGCTCATGGGCCGGGCCGAGATGCTCAAGACGCTCAAGCCCGAGCTGTTCGCCAACGACAAGTTCGGCGTGATCACCGTCAAGGACATCCTGGGCGAGCTGGAAAAGCCCGGCCGCGACCCGCGCCCGGACTTCAAGGTGGCGCGCTTCAACGAGGGCGTGGAGGACATCAAGGACCTGCAGCCCGGCATGATCCTGGAGGGCACGGTGAGCAACGTGGCGGCCTTCGGCGCCTTCGTCGACCTCGGCGTGCACCAGGACGGCCTGGTCCACGTGAGCCAGCTGAGCCACAAGTTCGTCAACGACGCGCGCGAGGTGGTCAAGACCGGCGACATCGTCAAGGTCAAGGTCATGGAGGTGGACGTGGCGCGCAAGCGCATCGGCTTGAGCATGAAGCTGGGCGACGCGCCGCCGCGCCAAGGCGGCGACCGAGGGGGCCCGCGCGACAACCGCTTCGAGGGGGCAGGGCGGGGGCAGCGCCAGGCGCCGTCCGCCCCGCAGGCGACGGCCATGGCTTCGGCGTTTTCCAAGCTGCAGGGGCTGCGCAAGTAGAAGTCCATGGATCGCCACGGCCTTCGGCCTCGCGATGACGGGAGAACCGAAGAGGCGTCATGGCGTGAAGTTCGTCGGCACTCACAAGGAATACGACACAGTGGACGCAGAAACCGTTGAAATGGCCTGACCGGCCATGGAGGACAACATGGACATCCGCCCTATTCACACCGAAGCAGACTACAAGGCGACCCTCAAGGAGATTTCTGCCTTGATGGAATTCGACCCTGATCTGGGTACCGACGAGGGGGACCGTCTGGACATCCTGGCTACGCTCGTGCAAGCCTATGAAGCCAAGCACTTCCCTATTGCCGCTCCTGATCCGGTGGAGGCTATCCGATTCCGGATGGAGCAAAGTGGCCTGTCCGTGAAGGATCTGGAGCCGCTCATCGGCAAGAGCAACCGCGTCTACGAGATCCTGAGCCGCAAGCGCCCCTTGACGCTGGCCATGATCCGCAGATTGCATCGAAGCCTTGGCATTCCAGCCGAAGCCCTGATTGCCGAGTCTGTTGCCGGGTGCTGATCGGGAACCCCACGCCGGGCATTGACCATCCTCGATGGATCGCCGCAGCCTTTCAGGCCTCGCGATGACGGGAGAACCGAAGAGGCGTCATGGCGAGGGCCGAAGGCCCGTGGCCATCCACTGCCGCCTCAGGGCCCAAGCCAGGCGTTGATCTCCTCGATGGTGCCCGTTTTCTCACCCCCCGCCAGCGCCTGCAGCCGGATGCGCGACACGAGGTAGAGGTAGCGCGCCTGGGCCAGGTCGCGCTGGGTTTCCACGCGGTGCTGCTCGGCGTTGAGCACGTCTACCAGGGTGCGGCTGCCGGCCTGCAGTGAGCGGCGGTTGGACAGCACCAGTTGCTCGGCCGAGCGCACGGCCTGCTCCAGGGCACGGATGCGCAGCACGCCCTCGGTCACGCCGCGGAACTCCTTGTGCACGCGCAGGCCCAGCTCGCGGCGCAGGGCCTCGAGGGCCTCCTCGGCCTGCTCCTGCTCGGCCAGCGCCTGGCGCACCGTGGAGTCCACATATCCGCCCGCATAGATCGGCACCCTCAGCACCAGGCCCAGGGCCTTGTTCGTGTAGCGCGAGCTCGGGCTGGTCAAGTTGTCGCGGTCGCTCTTGCTCCACTGGAGCACGGCGTCCAGCGTGGGGTAGTGGCCGGCCTGGGCCGCAGCCACCTCGTGCCGGGCCGCCTCGATGCGGGCCTTGAGCGCGTGGATTTCCGGGCTGCCCTGCTCGGCGCGCGCTGTCCAGTCCTCGATGCGGTTCGGGTCTGGCGGCTGTAGCTGCAGGCGGACCACGTCCAGCGGCGCCAGGCGATCGAGGGGCTGGTTGACAAGCAGCTGCAATTGGCGCCGGGTGTAGTCCTGGTGCTGGCGCGCCTCGAGCTCCTGCGCCAAGGCCATGTCCAGGCGCGCCTGGGCCTCGTCGATGTCGGTGCGGGTGCCGGAGCCGCCGGCCAGCGCTTTCTGAGCGGCGTCCAGCTGAGTCGTGTAGCTGGCCTTCTGGCTCAGCACCAGAGCCAGTTGGTCGTCGGCGAGCAGCGCCTCGAAATAGGCCGTGCCGACCTTGACGCCCAGCTGCTGCAGGTCGCGCTCGAGCACGGCTTCCGCGTCGTCCACCTTGGCCTGGGCCTGGTCGATCAGGGCATGCTGCTGCGGACGGTACAGCGGCTGGCGCAGCGTCAGCGCGTAGTTGCTGCTCAAGTAGTCCAGGGAGCTCGACACCTCCCGCCCGGTGGGCTGGCCAAAGATGGAGAGTTGAGGCTCGGTGCGGTCCAGCCAGTTCTTGCTGCGAGTCAGGTTGGCCGAGATGTTGGGCCGCAACTGGGCCTGGGCCTGGGGCAGTTGCTCGCGGCCGGCTTTGGCCGCCGCGCGCGAGGCGCGGATGTTGGCGTCCTGCGCAAGCGCGGCCTCGTAGGCCTGCATCAGGTCCAGGGACCAGGCCGGTGCGGCGAACAGCGCCAGCGCCAGAGCCAAGGCCGAGCGCCGCAGCGCGAGGCCGCGCATGCATGTCCAACGGTTCGCCGCTGCCATGGCTCATTCCTCCTTCATGGACGCCGCCAGGCGCTTGGTCAGCGGGTGCAGCAGGTAGGTCAACAGGGAGCGCTCGCCGGTCTTGATGATCACCTCGACCGGCATGCCGGGCTGCATCTGGCGCCGGCCCAGGGCCTTCAGGCCTTCGGGCGTCACGCTCACGCGCGCCAGGTAATAGGCCACCTCCGGGTTCTGCGGATCGGTCAGCAGGTCAGCCGAGATGGACTCCACCTTGCCCTGCACCACCAGCTGGGGCGAGTGGGCGAAGGCCGAGAAGCGCACGTCGGCCGGCAGCCCCGCCTGCACCTTGTCGATCAGGTGCGGGGCCACGCGCGCCTCGAGCAGCAAGGGTTCGTTCCCGGGCACCACGTCCATCAGCTTCTGGCCGGCCTGGATCACGCCGCCCACGGTCTGCACGGCCAGGCCGACCACCTGGCCAGCGGCGGGGGATCGGATCTCGGTGCGCTCCAGGTCCGATCTCACGGCGACGAATTTCTCGGCGTCCGCAAGCACCTCGCGCGTGACGTCGGCCAGCTGTGTCTCCACCTCCTTGCGGTACTCCTGGCGGCGGGCAATCGCGCGCTGGCGCATCTCGGCGATGGCCTGGCGTCCCCGCGCACTGTTGCCCAGCAGCTCGGCGACGGCCGAGTTGGACTCGGCCACCATGCGCTCGAGCTCGAGCTGGCGGTTGCGCGGGGCGTAGCCCTCGCGGACCAGGCCGCGCGTGTGGGCCAGTTCGTCGTTGAGCAGCATCAGCTGCTCGCGCCGGTTGGCCAGCATGCCGTCGTAGGCCTGCAGCAGGGCCTGCTGGCCCTGGATGCTTTCCTCTATGGCCTGCAGGTCGGCGCGCAGCGCCGAGCGGCGTGAGAGGAACAGCTGCTCCTGCATGACCATCTGCTGGCGGATCAGCGGGTCGGCCGCGGCGGCCTGCAGGTCCGGGTGGTAGCTGATCTTGGCCAGCCCTGCTTGCTCGGCCAGCAGCCGCCCCTCCATGGCGCGCAGGCCCAGGTAGCGCTGGCGCACCGATTCGAAATTGGCGCGCGCCACGGCCTCGTCGAGCTTCACGAGAACCTGCCCCTCCTTGACGGCCTGCCCCTCGCGCACCAGCACCTCCTTGACGATGCCGCCGCTCAGGTGCTGCACCGCCTTGCGCTTGGTGTCTATGGACACCAGGCCCTGGCTGGGCACGCCCTCGTCCAGCGGCGCCAGCGCGGCCCACAGCACGAAGCCGCCGAAGCCCAGGGCCAGGGCCCACAGGCCGATGCGTGTGGCGCGGCCCGAGTCCGTCGCAGCCGGCGGTTCGGCGCCGCCATCCAGCCGCACCAGCTTGCTCGGGGAGGGCGTGTCTTGCGCTTGCGGTGATGCCTTGCTTGCCATGGTTGCCTCGCTTACATCTCTAGGGCAGGGGAGGCCGGCTGGCCCGGCGCCGGCGGATGCGGGCCGGGCGCAGTCTGCACCGTCAGCGGCCGCGCCGGCCGCGCCATGGCCCTGATGGTCTCTGGGGTTCCGTCGGCCACCAGCCGGCCCTCGTGCAGCAGCAAGAGGCGGTCGGGCTTGAGGAGCGGCCGGTGGGCGATCACGAACACCGTCCGGCCCTTGGCCTTGAGCTCCTGCAAGGCCTTCTGCAGGGCCGCCTCGCCGGCATCGTCGAGGTTGGCGTTGGGCTCGTCGAGCACCACGAGCGCGGGCTCGCCATAGAGCGCGCGTGCCAGGGCGACGCGCTGGCGCAGGCCGCCGGACAGAAGGTTGCCGGCCTCGCCGACCGGCGTGTCGTAGCCCTTGGGAAAGCGCAGGATCATCTCGTGCAGCCCCGCGCTGCGCGCGGCGGCGATGACCTTGGCCGAGTCCAGCTCGCCGAAGCGTGCGATGTTCTCGCCTATCGTGCCCTCCATGAGCTCGATGTCCTGCGGCAGGTAGCCCAGATGCGGGCCCAGGGTGGTGCGGTCCCACTCCGTCACAGGCCGGCCGTCGAGCAGCACCTCGCCCGTGACATCGGGCCAGATGCCCAGCATGACGCGCGCCAGGGTGGACTTGCCCGAGCCCGAGGGGCCCATCACCATGGTCAGCGTGCCGGGCTCCGCGGCGAAGCTCAGGCCGTCGAGGATGGGCTTGGCGCGACCGGCGGCGCTGGCGACCACGTCGCGCAGGGTGAGCGCGCCCGTCGGTTCCTGAAGGCTGGGCTCGAACCCGCGCTCGGGGTGGGCGGCCAGCAGCGCCTCGAGGCGCTGGTAGGCCGCATGCGCGCCGGCGAAGCCGCGCCAGGAGCCCACCAGCAGGTCGATGGGGGCCAGGGCGCGCAGGGTCAGCACGTTGGCCGCGATCATGCCGCCGGGCGACAACTGGCCGTCGATCACGAGCAGGGCCCCCGCGCCAAGCACCAGGGACTGCTGGCTGTAGCGCAGCAGCTTGCTCCAGGCCACGAGGCGGTGGGTCAGGCCCTGGGCCCGGGCCTGGCGCGCCAGGTAGGCCGCGTGCCGGGCCTGCCAGCGCTGCCGCAGGTGGCCGACCATGCCCATGGACTCGAGCAGCTCGGCGTTGCGCAGCTTGCTCTGCAGGAAGGACTGGGCCTCGCTCAGGGCCTGGGCGGCCGCTTCGTTGGGGGCGAGGCTGTGCCGTTGCCCGAACCAGGCCAGCGCCGCCTGGATCACCATGAAGCCCAGGGCCAGCAGACCCAGCCAGGGGTGGAGGAAGAACAGCACGGCGAGGTAGATCGGCGTCCAGGGCGCGTCGAAGAAGGCGAACACCCCGTGGCCGGTCAGGAACTGGCGTATCTCGGTCATGTCGCGCAGGGCGCGCGCGGGGTTGCCGCCGGCCTGGCTGAGGCTGGCCTCGAAGCTGGCGCCGAACACCCGCGTGCCCAGCTGCTGGTCCAGCCGCATGCCGGTGCGCACGAGCAGCCGCGAGCGCGACCATTCGGCAAAGGCCAGCACCGCGATCAGGAACAGCGTGACCAGCGAGACGGCCAGCAGCGTCAGCTCGCTGCGGCTCACCAGCACGCGGTCGTAGACCTGCAGCAGGTAGATCGTGGGCGCGAGCAGCAGCAGGTTGCTGACCATGCTGAACACGCCCACCACCAGGAACTCGCGCCGGAAGGCCCAGAGCGTGGTGCCCAGTTCGCTACGGGCGGTGAAATCAGCTGGCTTCATGGCGGCTTCCCCTGACAGATGCGCCTCAGGAGGGCGCCAACTCCGAAGCCGAAGCCGCAGCCTCTGCGGGCCGGCCGGGCTGCGGCAGTTTCTGTGTCTGCTGCACCGCCTTGGCCAGGCCGGCCAGTACCTCGTCGCGCGGCCCGAACAGCTGCTGGGTGCCGTCGCGCAGCACCAGCATCTTGTCTGCCACGCCGAGTACGCTGGTGCGCTGGGTCACAACCACGAAGCTCGTGCCCTGGGCCTTGCGGCGCTCGATGGCATGGGCCAGGGCGGCGTCGCCGGCCTCGTCCAGGCTGGCGTTGGGCTCGTCGAGCACCACGAACACGGGCTCGCCGTAGAGCGCACGGGCCAGGGCCACGCGCTGGCGCTGGCCGCCGGACAGGATGGCGCCCTCGCGGCCGACCGGGCTGTCGTAGCCCTGGGGCAGGGCCATGATGAAGTCGTGCAGCTCCACGGCGCGTGCCGCGGCCTCGACCTTAGCCATGTCCACCTCGCCGAAGCGCGCGATGTTCTCGGCCAGGGTGCCGTCGAGCAGGGCGACCTCCTGTGGCAGGTAGCCCATGTAGGGGCCCAGTTCGGCCTTGTTCCAGCTGAACACATCGGCCCCGTCCAGCCGCACCTTGCCGGAAGCCGCAGGCCACACGCCCACCAGCAGGCGCGCCAGCGTGGTCTTGCCCGAGGCCGAGGGTCCCACCACGGCCAGCACCTCGCCCGGACGCAGCGCGAAATGCAGGCCCTTCAGAATCGGCGTGGTGCTGCCGGGGGCGCCGGCCACCAGGTTCTCCACGCTCAACTGGCCGCGCGGCGGGGGCAGGGGCATGGTTTCCGGCCGTGGCGGCAGCTGGGCCAGCAGGGGCTCGAGCCGCGCCCAGGCGTCGCGGGCGTTCACCACGACGCGCCACTGCGAGACGATCTGCACCAGGGGCGCGAGCAGCCGCCCCCCCAGCACGGAGGCCACGATGATCATGCCGCCGCCACCGGGCAGGTCGGCACGCAGCAGCAGCCAAGCCCCCAGGCCCAGCAGCACCGAGCCCATCATGAGCTGCAGCATGCGGGACAGCGCCTGGTAGCCGCCCGCGGCGTCGGAGGCCTGGGCCTGTTGCGCCAGCGACTCCTGGTGTTTGTCCATCCAGCGGCTGTGGATGTCGCGCAGCATGCCCATGGACTCGATCACCTGCGCGTTGCGCAGCGAACCATCCGCATATTGCTGCGCTGCGATGGCGCTGCGGTTGGCGGCCGTCAGCGGCGGCTGGGTGCTGCGCTCGGTCATCCAGGCCAGCAGGGTCTGCACGATGGCTCCGGCCAGGGCGGCCCAACCCAGCACCGCGTCCATGGCGAACAGCAGCACCATCAGCACCAGCGCTGCGGGCGACTCCAGCAGGGCCAGCAGCACCGGGGCGTACAGGAATTCACGCAGCGTACGGAAATCGCTCATGGGCTGGGCCGAGCTGCCCGGCACGCGCTTGAGGCTGGCTTCGAAGATCGCATCGAAAATGCGCGCACTCAGCCGCTGGTCCAGGCGCAAGCTGGCCTCGCGCATGACCTCGGCACGGGCCCAGTCCAGCACGCCCATGACCAGTAGCGCGGCCAGGACCAGCAGGGTCAGCATGGCCAGCGTCATGGCGCTGCGGCTGTCGAGCACCCGCCCGTAGACCTCCAGCATGTAGAGCGTGGGCATCAGCAGCAGCAGGCTGCTGCCCAGGCTGAACCAGGTCGCCCGGACCAGTTGGGGCCGCAGCGCAAGCACGGCGTCGCGCAATTCAGAAACGGGTTTTCGTGAGCTCACGCGACCTCCTTGACCTCAAGGTCGTTGGTCTTCTTGGCGCCCGCATATTCTTGCCTCACTCCTCTGTCAAGCAAGTCCATCAGAAGCAGACGGAATTCGAAAGTTATAACTGAGCTTGGGGCGAAACACCAGCGGCGTGGCGTCGAGCCTGGATAGGCCGGAACTCCCAGACCGCCTGGGAGTATCGGTCGATGCGCAATTCGGTTCCTGTCCTAGATTTCAACAGATACCAACAGCAGGCCATGCTCGCATGCGGGCGCCCAGCCTTTTTTCGAGGAGGAAATCATGTCCAACCGTCCATCCAAGCCAGGTCCGGCGAGTGAGTGGCCCGGCTTTCCTTCCGCTGCCGCTGCCAACCCCTTGGCGGATATTGCCCCCCTGGTGGCGCTGGCGACGAATCTGGCCGTGCCCGACAGCCACGCCGCCCCCGACGACATCGATGCACTGATCGCCATGGCAGCAAGCCTGGCGCCGCCCGACACGCCGGTCGGTGAGGGTGGAGGCGGTGGAGGCGGCGCCTCCGCCTTGGACGCCATCACCAGCAATGGCGTGCAGCTCGGAGCCGGTGCCCAGCACGCGCTGGCGTCCGCCGCGCAAGCCAATGCCGCGGCTGGCTTGGAGATGACGTTGCAGGCCGATGATGAGGTTTTCCTGATCACGGTCGGCATCGGCCATGCGATTGACGCAGTGCTTTAGCGCACAGCCCATTTCGCTACGCCACAACGACAGCGGCCGCCCAAAGGCGGCCGCGGTTGAGAGACCTGTGCCGGCGCTGGCACAAGGACTCGATAAAGCTCAGGGCTTGGTGATCACGATCTGGCTGACCGTGTTCTGGCTGGCGTCGTAAGTCAGGTAGGTGCCCGAGACGCTGTTGCCACTGAACGTGGTTGACGAACCCATGTTGTTCTTGATCGCCGCGCTGCTGAGCGTGCAGCTGCCGGTGCTGCCGGTCACGCAGCTGGCCGAGCCGCCGGGGGAGAAGCTGCCGCCGACCGAGGCGTTGGCGACCGTGGCGCCGGTGTTGACGTCGCGGACGGTGACAACGGCGGAGGCCTTCCAGTTACCCCCGTTCTTGGTGGCGCTGCCGGACATGGACTTGAAGGCCACGGTCTTGGTGGTCGGCAGCGGAGTGCCTGACCCCGAACCCAGGAGCGAGTAGAGCAGCAGGTTCGGTGAACCGGGGCCGATGGAGCTCGCCATCAATCGACCCGCTGTGGCACTGGATGTCACCTGTGTTGCGACCGCCGCAGGCGTGGCGCCCGGGTTGGCGGTCAGCGCCAAGGCCGCGACTCCGGCCACATGCGGCGAGGCCATCGACGTTCCGCTGATGGTGTTGGTGGCGGTGGCGCTGGTATTCCATGCCGAGGTGATGACGCCACCGGGCGCAAAAATATCCACGCACGGACCCAGGTTGGAAAAAGACGCACGTGCGTCAATGCTGGTCGAAGCGCCCACGGTGATGGCGCTGGGCTCGCGGGCCGGAGAACTGAGGCAGGCGTCAACACCATTGTTGCCGGCCGCCACCACCACGGTCACGCCCTTGGACACGGCACCCGCCACGGCGGCGTCAACCGCTGTGGAGGCACCACCGCCGAGCGACATGTTCGCCACCGCAGGGCGCAGCGTGCTGTTGGCCACCCAGTCGACGCCGGCGATCACGCCGCTCCAGGAGCCGGAGCCGTTGCAGTCGAGCACACGCACCGGAATCAGCGAAACGCCCTTGGCCACGCCCCAGGTCGTGCCGCCCAGCGTGCCGGCCACATGGGTGCCATGGCCGTTGCAGTCGTTCGTGCCATTGGCGTCCGCGATGGCGCTGAAGCCTGGTTTCAGGCGGCCCGAGAACTCCGCATGGTCGGCGCGGATGCCGGTGTCGATGACGAAGGCGTTCACGCCCGCGCCGGTGCTCTTGAACTGGTACTGGGTGTCCAGCGGCCGGTCTGCCTGGTCGATGCGGTCCAGGCCCCAGGTGGCCTGGTTCTGCGGCGAGCTCACCTGCTTCAACGCGACGGTCTGGTCCTGCTCGACGTAGTCCACGTTGGGATTGTTTCGAATGGCTTGCAGCGCAGCCTCAGGAAGGCTGGCGGCGAAGCCCTTGATGGCACGGGAGTAAACGTGGTGCAGCTGCCCGCCGCGGCCCTGCATCAGGCTCGCAGCCTCGGCAGCCGGGTTGGCCACGCTGGCCTTGAAAACCACGATGTAACGGCCTGTAATCGGCCGCGAAGCAGCATAGGGGTGGCTGGCAGCAGAGCCGGCGGAGGCTTGCGCAAAAGCGAAAGGCGCAAAAAGGGCCAAGGCCGCCGGAGCGACCGCCGCCAGCAGGCGGCAAAAAGAGGGGAATTTCATGAAGAGTCGGGGCTGGGCCCGTACTTTTTGGTTACGAACCCTGCGATTTTCAGGGAGAACCCTGAGGCTCTCAAAGCGAAATTACAGCCGCTCACGGCTGTAATGCTTTGGTTACCATTCTTGGCTTCTTTTCGAAATTTTGGCCAAAGGGAACCCAGGCCTGCCAAAGCGCAGGTCGTACGCGAACGCGCTGCGGTCCCGGAAGCCGCGCAGGCACAAGCCCGGCCGCGCAGGCCGGCGCTTGGTCCAGCAGAAGCTGGCCAGTCAGGTCTCCGATGGAGTGATCTGGCGCACAGGAATCCGGCTCGAGCCGATGAAGGGGTTCGTGCAAACCCCGGTGATTCCAAATCTCGGCCGAGCAGCGGGATCTTCGTTCCCGTTCGTGCTATGGCCGATGTGCGCGGCGTCCCTCGCCTCCTAGCCCGCTAGTCTAACAACAAGCAGCCGCAGGCCCGGGTAAACCACTAGTTTTTTTGTTTCTTCTTGTTTGCGGAAGGCCGCCGGGTGCGGACCCCTCATGCATTTCATGCAGGCCAAACCTCCTAGACCACCTGGGAGGTTCGGCCGATGCGGATTCCTGGGCAATTCGTAGATTTAAAAAGGAAGTAGCAAGCCAAGCGGCCAGGCTTCTGTGGTCGCTACTTTTTCGGGGAGTCGATCATGTCCACCTTGATCATTGACGAGACATCGGGTCTACAGAACCAAAGCACAGGCGAAACCGCCAATAACGATATCGGCACTGCCAGCGATGCGACGGGTCTGACCACGCTGCTCAACCTGGTTCCTGAATTCGACGCCGTTCTGGCCAGTGAGCTTGCCACCATTGGCAGCGCCGGGGTGCAGGTGGCTCTGAGCGGCGCGACGAGCGCGTCGTCAACCGGCACCAATGTATTCACCTTCAGTGCGGGCGTTCTCGACGTGGGCTTCACCCTCGTCGGGGGCAATGGGGTGAACAGCGGCCTTGAAACCCTGGACGGCACGGACATCTTCTTGTACGTCTCCACCTTCGACAACAACGTCTTGGTCGGCCGCAAGGGCGGGCCGACCGGGGACGTTGTCTTTGCCGCCTACCTGGACACGCAAACCGTGGCGGTCGGCGATGCGGGCGCCACGGGCGCCAAGGTGTGGCTGGTGCAATACGAGCCGCTCAAGCATCCGGTCGCGGGCGAGACGGCTGCAGCCTACGACGACGCGGTTTCGCCGCTCGACGTCATTCGTGTCACCGTCAGCCTGCTAACCCAGTTCTCCCTGGAAGGCGCGCCCTCCGGCCAGAACCTGTTCCTGATGTACGGCCAGGCGGGTGACGGCATCGCAAGCAATGGCACAGGTGATGACGCAGTGGCGCTGGTCGTCACTGCCAAGAATGCGGCCAGCGGCGGCACCGTCAACACCGGCCAGGGTGGCGGCGGCACCACCATCGGCTCCAACAACCAGATGATCGACCCGGGCGAGGGCATGGTCTTTACCTTCGTGACCGACGCCAAATCGGACTTCACCGTTCCCAACCTGTCGCAGACCGAGGCGGACGTCGAGGGCAACATCCAGTTTGTCGGTGTGAAATCCTCGGACACCGCCAGCTTCAAGGTGGTTCAAACCCAGCCGTCCAGCAAGTCGTGCACAGTGACGATCACAGCCTTCACGACGGACGCAGAGCCAGGCGCGGGACAGTTCATCAGCGGCTACGGCGACGACACACTGGTCCCGATCACGTCAGTGGTGGTGACAGATGCCAATGGGGATCCGGTAAGCGGCGTGACCATTAGTATTACCGGTGGTGTTGCCACCCTCGTCGGCGTCAAGTCCGGCTACACCATCGAGTACACCGCCGTCGGCCACAACCGTGTGCAAATCGACAACACCGGCACGGCCAATACCAAGACCGGCGCCGACTTCGATATCGGCGATTTCAGCATCCCCCTGCCCGCCACCCAGACGCTGAACTTTGAAGCCCTGGTGTTCGAGGACGATGGCCCGGCCCTGGCGGCCGCCGTTGTGACCAGTGAGGTCGACGAAGACGGCCTGCCCGGCGGCAACCCCGGTGGCACAGGCGACCTGAATGCCGCCGATAACATCAATGACGACGGCGCCCCCGAACACACGACCAGCGGCAACATTTCCGGGCTGTTCCTGGGAGGCGCGGACGGCTTGGCCAGCTTTGGCTTGTCGAGCGACCCGCTGGACATTGCCGGGCTGCCGCAGGGGCTAACCTCCAAGGGCGACGCCGTGACCTACGCCGTGGTGGGCAACAAGCTGACGGCGAGCGCCGGAGGCCGCGAGGTCTTCACGCTGGAAATCACCAACACCGTCAGCGGCGCCTACCTCTTCACACTGAAGGATCAGCTCGACCATCCGGTCGTCAGCACCGAAGATGACATTCAGCTCCAGCTCGGCGCCATCCTGCAAGCGACGGACGGCGACGGGGACAAGGCCACGGCCACGGCCGACCAGTTCGTGATCACCGTGGACGACGACAGCCCCGACCCGCTGAACCCGGGCGACATCACGGTCCACAACGCGGCCGGTGCCAGCGCGAGTGCGGCGCTGGGCTACATCGGCAACGTCGGCGCGGATGAGGAAGGCACGGTCAAGTTCGTCGGTGGCGCCGATGGCGACATCCTCAAGGGCATCCTGCAGGATGGCACACCGGCGCTCGAAGATCTGCTGTTCGGCGGCCTGCCGATCCGGGTCTATGGCTTCGGCACCGACACGTTGACCGCGACGACCAACATTGCCGACCCGGCCGCCACGGTCTTCGTGATGACGCTGAACCCCGATGGCAGCGTCGTGGCGAACGACCTCTACGACATCACGATGCTCAAGACCATCGCCAACTCGCAGGACGTGGACTTCGGCAGCTTCACCGCCCATGTGGCTTCGGGCAACCCGCTCACCCTGGTGGTCAACGACATCGGCGGCACGACTGTGGACGCCCTGTTCAGCGGCTGGGTCGATACCGGCGACAACGTCACAACGACACCGCCTTCGTCGAGCGCCCAGACCACGGTCAACGTCAGCCAGGCCGGCGTGGGCGTAGGCACGGGGCAGGACTTCAACTTCGAGCCGCAGACCGCAAGCGCGACAGACGACCTGACCGACCGCATCCGCATCGAGTTCCTGGAGGACGACGGCGACGGCGTGCTGGAAGCCGGCGAGGCCTTCACGGTCAACCGGTTCACCTTGGTGATGAACCAGAACAACTCGCCGGCCGACGACGGCGATGCGTTGGTGCGCGTCTACGATGCAAGCGGAGCCGAACTGCAGATCACCGGGATACTGATCAACGGAAATGTCCTGGTCGGCCCCGGCGGCGCGCCCGTGGCCAGCAACGATGGCGGCACGGTGACCGCGGTGAGCAGTGGCCTGGGCTATGAGCTGCATGGCCTGGGCGGCGGCACGGCCGGCAGCAGCGCCGACAACGACACCGTGACCATCATCACGGCCAGCGGCTACACGCGCATCGACATCAGCGGCATAGGCAACGACAACAACAAGGACACCTTTGACATCCTGCTCAAGAGCATCGCGGTGCCGGTGTCGTACGACATCAACTTCTCCGTACAGGCCCAACTGACCGATGAGGACGGGGACAGCAGCGCAGCGGCCAGCCTGGACGTGACGCTGGATGCCGATGGGGTGTTCGTAACCACGGTGGGAACCAGCAGTCTGATCGATGCTGCGTTGTAGCTCCTATCCACCGGACTTGTCACTTCCCAACGACCGCGGCCGCCCAAAGGCGGCCGCGGTCTCGAGAGATCAGCGCCGGTGCTGGCGCTGTCGAAGGGTGTGAAGCTCAGGGCTTGCTGATCACGATCTGGCTGACCGAGTTCTGGCTCGGGTCGTAGTTGATGTACGTGCCCGAGACGCTGTTACCGCTCAAGGTGGTGCTCGAGGCCACGTTGTTCTTGATCGCCGCGCTGCTCAGCGTGCAGCTGCCGTTGCTGCCGGTCACGCAGCTGTTCGTGCCACCCGGCGAGAAGCTGCCGTCCACGGTGGCGTTGGGAACCAGTGCGCCGGTGTTCACGTCACGCACCGTCACCACAGCAGAAGCCTTCCAGTTGCCGCCGTTCTTGGTTGCGCTGCCGGACATTGACTTGAACGCCACCGTCTTGGCGGTTGGCTGCGGCACGCTACCTGGGGAACCCAGCAGGGAGTAAACCAGCAAGTTGGGTGAGCCGGTTCGAATGGTGCTCTCGATCAATCGGTTGGCCGTGGCATTGGACGTCACCAGCGTCGCTACCGCAGCGGGTGTGGCGGTCGGGTTGGCGGCCAGCGCAAGCGCAGCAACCCCGGCCACATGCGGTGAGGCCATCGACGTTCCGCTGATGGTGTTGGTGGCGGTTGCGCTAGTGTTCCATGCCGACGTGATGCCGCCACCCGGCGCGAAGATATCCAAGCAGCTGCCCCAGTTCGAGAACGACGTACGGGAGTCCAGATCGTTGGTGGCGCCCACTGTGATGGCGCTGGGCTCGCGCGCCGGCGACACTGTGCAAGCGTCGGCATTGCTATTGCCGGCCGCCACCACCACCGTGACGCCCTTGGCCACGGCGCCCGCTACGGCCGCATCCACCGCGGAGGAGGCGCCACCGCCCAAGGACATGTTGGCCACGGCGGGGCGCAGCGTGCTGTTGGCAACGAAGTCAATGCCGGCAATCACGCCGCTCCAGGCACCCGAACCCGCGCAGTCGAGCACCCGCACCGGGATCAGCGAAACCCCCTTGGCCACGCCCCAGGTCGTGCCGCCTACCGTGCCCGCCACGTGGGTGCCATGGCCGTTGCAGTCGTTGGTGCCGTTGGTGTCGGCAATGGCGTTGAAGCCCGGCTTCAGCCGACCCGAGAACTCCACATGGTCGGTGCGGATGCCCGTGTCGAGCACAAAGGCGTTCACGCCTGCGCCGGTGCTCTTGAACTGGTACTGGGTGTCCAGCGGCCGGTCTGCCTGGTCGATGCGGTCCAGGCCCCAGGTGGCCTGGTTCTGCGGCGAGCTCACCTGCTTGAGCGAGACGGTTTGGTCCTGCTCGACATAGCTCACGTTCGGATTGTTTCGGATGGCCTGCAGCGCGGCGTCGGGCAGGGTGGCGGCAAAGCCCTTGATCGCACGCGAGTAGACATGGTGTAGCTGGCCGCCGCGGCCCTGCATCAGGCCTGCAGCCTCAGCGGCTGGGTTGGCCACGCTGGCCTTGAAGACCACGATGTAACGACCCGTAATGGGGCGCGAAGCCGCATAAGAATGGGTGGCAGCAGAGCCGCCGGAGGGTTGCGCAAAAGCGAAAGGCACAAAAAAGGCCAGGGCCGCCGGAGCGACCGCCGCCAGCAGGCGGCAAAAAGAGGGGAATTTCATGAGAGTCGGGCCTGGGCCCGTGCTTTTTCGGTTACGAATGCCCTAAATTTTCCGGGAGAACCCTAGGCTCCTCCAAGCGAAGTTACTCGGGCTCACATTAGTAATGCTTTAGTTACTAAGTTTGGCGTCTTGCCGAAATATCGGACAAGAATTGCCAGAACCTGCCAAAGCGCAGGCCCTTAAGTGGACGCATCGCGGCGCCGGAAGCCGTGCAGGCGCCAGCCCGGCCGTGCAGGCCGCTGCTTGGCCCAGCAAGCGCTGGCCCGTCAGGTCTTCAATGGAGTGATGTGGCGCACAGGAACCCGGCTCGAGCCGATGAGGGGGTTTGTCCCAACCCCGGTGATTCCAATCCCCGGCCGAGCAGCGGGGTTCTTCGTCCCCGTTCGTGCTGCGGCCGGATAAGCCGAAGCTCCCAGATCATCCGGGCGCTTCGGTCGATGTGCGCGGTATCCCCCGCCTCCTAGCCCGCTAGTCTAACAACCAGCGGCCGCAGGCCCGGGTAAACCACTAGTTTTTTTGTTTCTTCTTGTTCAAGGAAGCCGGCAAGGGGGTTTGCCGGCGCGATCGAGACAGCCCCATAGGCCACAACTCCCGCCCAGCCTGGGAGCATCGGCCGATGCGCAATCTCTCTCGGCCTCTAGACTGATTTCTAGTAGCAGGGCGCGGAGTAGTCAGCTTTGACTGCTGCGCCCGCTTGGGAGTACATCATGGCGTCGACTGTCATTGATATGGCTGTCGCCAGGCAGGTCCGTCGAGATGCGTGGGAGGGGGTCGACAGCGGCCTCACCGCGGCCGACGGCAGGAAGGTCTATCTCTACCCCTACAGGGGCGTGGATCTGCTCGGCATGGGCAAGGTCCGTATTGTCTTTGGCCGCAAGGCCGATGCCAAAGGAAACCCGGATGCCACGGGCGCCGTCGTCTTCGCCGCTTGCGTCCGGGACGAGGATTCTCCCCGGCGCCGCCCCGGGTCGGGCGGTCGGTGTGCCGTGTGAGCCCAGACCGGATCAACAACTTCTTTATCGGGAGGCACGTTCCCCAGAACCTCTCCTCATCTGCAAAGCCGCTGCAGCTGAGGCCATCGCCGAGAAAGGCGTTGGGCAGGAGGTGGGGTAGGCGTGATCGCTCAGTTCCTGCGGCAGGCGCCACCCCTGGCCTGGAAACGGGGGCGCCGCAGGCTCCCTGCCCGGCTCTGCTGGGCAGGGAGTTCTCGTTACTGCATCAGGCGCTGCAGCGTCACTTCGTCTCTAGTCACTGGTTTGAACTAGGCCAAACCTCCTAGGCCGCCTGGGAGCATCGGCCGATGCGCATTGGCCGCCGATTTCTAGATTTAAGAAAGTAGCAGTAAGCCGCACGCGGCCAGGCTTTCATGGCCGGTACTTTCCAGGAGTAAATCATGGCCTTCACTATCACGGGAACACTGATCGTCGATGAGACATCGGGTACGCAGAATTCGACCGCCGGCGGCGGTGACCTCACAGGTAACGACGTTGCGGATGGTCTCGGCTTCATAAGTAGCGGAGTCACCGCATTCGACACGCTTTTGGCTGCCGTGGTGACCCAGGATCTGACCGGAGTCAATGTCACCGTAGCCGTGAGCGGCGGAACTTCCTCTGACCCTGATGGCAGTCCCATGCTCAGCGGATTCGGGGCCGATGTCATCGATCTGGCTTTCACCAACTCCACGGGTGGCGCGCTGTCTGGCGTCGAGGCCTTGTCGGCGCCTGGCGTTTCGCTGCGGACGGTCGACGGCAGCAAGATCTACCTTTACAGCTACTCGGTCATCGCCGCCGCCCGTGGCCTGGCGGCCGACCTGCCCGGCGTGGACGAAAACAACGTCGTTTTCGGCCTCAAGGCCGATCCCATCACCGGCTTGGCCGATCCGGACGGCGCCGTCGTTTTCGCCGCCTACCTGCAGGCCACGGACGCTCTCGGTGCCGTTCAAGCCACAGACGCAGGCGCCGTGGGATCCAAGGTCTGGCTGGTGGAGTACGAGGAAATCAAGCACCCGACCACCGACCCCGACGAAGGCTTGAACCTGTACAACCTCTACGTTTCGGTCAGCAATCGCGTCGACTTCTCCCTCGAAGGCGCACCATCGGGCCAGAACCTGTTCCTGATGTACGCCGATGGCACGCCGGCGGCCGGCGAGGCGGCCATCGTCGTCACCGGCAAGGACCCGATCAACCAGTCCAGCGACTCCAGCGGCATCACCAGCGGCGACACCGTCAACACCGGCCAGGGCGGCGGCGGCACGACCATAGGCACGAACAACCAGATGATCGATCCCCTGGAGGGCATGTACTTCAGCTTCGTGACGCTGTCGGCTGACAGCCTTCCGCTGACCGTTCCGAACCTGGACCAGAACGAAGCGGACGTTGAAGCCAACATCAAGTTCGCCTCGTATTTGGGCGCGAACGAAGCCATCTTCACGGTGGTCCAGTTGCAGCCGCCCAAGGCGGCAACGATGAAGCTCAGCGCGTTCAACGTCACGGATACGACTGAGACTGGCATAGGGTATATCGACGGGCTCAACGATGGCGATGACGCGGCGGTCAACATCACCGAGGTCAAGATCAGTTGGTCCATCAAGGCGCAGGGTAAGACCTTTACTGGCAGCCACGTCTTTACAGGCACCGGCCTTGTCACGTTCACGGACCCGGATACCGGCATTACTCGGAGCGTGGATTTCACGGGGGACACTGTGACCATAACTGGCGTGGTGGCCAACGACGAAATCAACTACAAGACCGCCACCGATCACAACCGGGTGCTGATCGAAAACATCGGGAACACCAACGACGCCAACCTCAACGCCGCCTTCGACATCGGCGGCTTCAGCCTAATCAGGTCCAGCGTCACCCCCAACCAGTTCGCGGCGCTGACGTTCCAGGACGACGGCCCATCGATCTCGACCACCGGCACCGAGCCCACGGCGACGGTCGACGAGACGGTGCTGGCGACCAACGCGACGGCGGACTTCTCGGTGAACTTCACCTCGGCCTTCGGCGCCGACGGCGCCGGCACGCTGGCCTATGCCCTGGGCATCAGCTCTGTGGGAGCGGTTTCCGGGCTGACCGACACGGCGACCAACAACGGCGTGTTCCTGTTCCTCGAAGGCGGGGTGGTGGTCGGGCGCGAGGGGACTGACGCGACCGACGCCGCGACCGGCGACATCGTGTTCACGGCAAGCGTCAACAGCACGACCGGCGTGGTCACGCTCGACCAGCAGCGCGCGATCGTGCACCCGGTCGCAGGCAGCACGGCCGCGGACCATGACGACAACAAGACGCTGGCGGCGGACACGCTGATCACGCTCACGGCGACCAAGACCGACGGGGACGGCGACACGGCGTCGGCGACGCTGAACATCGCCCAGAACCTCAACTTCGAGGACGACGGCCCGTCGATCTCGACCACCGGGACCGAGCCCACGGCAACGGTCGACGAGACGGTGCTGGCGACCAACGCGACGGCGGACTTCTCGGTGAACTTCACCTCGGCCTTCGGCGCCGACGGCGCCGGCACGCTGGCCTATGCCCTGGGCATCAG
>NZ_SCMM01000054.1:0-30571 GCF_005503345.1 Ramlibacter sp. 2FC | reverse complement strand
CCGCCCGCCAACCCGCCCAGCCTGCCTACTCCGGTGGTCGCCATGGGCTGGATGCACACCGCCCGCTTCCTGACCACGGCGGCGCAGCTGCACCACCTGCCGGCGCTGGAGTTGCCCGAGATCGCCTTCGTCGGCCGCTCCAACGCCGGCAAGAGCACCTGCATCAACACCCTGACGCAGCAAAAGCAGCTGGCCTTCGCCTCCAAGAAGCCTGGCCGCACCCAGCACATCAACCTGTTTTCCCTGGGCAAGCAGGGCCTGACCGACGCCGTGCTGGCCGACCTGCCCGGCTATGGCTACGCCGCCGTGCCCAAGCAGGACAAGATCCGCTGGCAGCGCGTGATGGCCAACTACCTGGTCACGCGCGAGAACCTGGTGGGCGTGGTGCTGCTGTGCGACCCGCGCCACGGCCTGACCGAGCTCGACGAGATCCTGCTCGACGTGATCCGACCGCGCGTCGAGCAGGGGCTGAAGTTCCTGGTGCTGCTGACCAAGGCCGACAAGCTGACGCGCGTCGAGGCCAACAAGGCCTTGTCGATCGCGCGCCTGCAAGCCGGCGGCGGCGAGGTCAAGCTGTTTTCCGCGCTCAAGCGCCAGGGCGTGGACGAGGCCGCCCAGCTGCTGTGGCAATGGGCCCATCCGCCCGTCCCGCCCGAAGCCGCCGGGGCCGAGAGCGGAGCGCAGCCACCCGAGGCGCCGGTTCAGTAAACCGCCGCCTCGCCCGGCGGCCGCGTCTTGAAGCGCTTGTGCACCCAGTAGTACTGGGCCGGCATGGTGTCTATCAGGGCCTCCAGGCGCCGGTTCATGAGCGCCGTGTCGGCCTCGACGTCGTCGCTGGGGAAGTCGGCCCAGGCCGGGTGCACCCGCACCTCGTAGCCCTCGGGCGTCATGCGCGTGGTCACCGGCACCACCTTGGCCCGCCCCAGCCTGGCAAAGCGCGACAGCGAAGGCACGGTGGCCGCGGGCACGCCGTAGAACGGCACGAAGATCGACTCCTGCGGCCCGAAATTCATGTCCGGCAGCAGGTACAGCAGGGCGCCCTCGCGCAGGGCCTTGACGATGGGCTTGACGCCGTCGGCGCGGTAGCACAGCCGGGTCTGGCCGAAGCGCAGCCGTCCCGCGCGGATCCAGGCGTCGACGGCCGGATTGGGCTGGGGCGTGTAGATGCTGGCGAAGGCGCGCGGCACCAGCAGCGACAGCGCCGTGCCACCCGCGTCCAGACCCATGAAGTGCGGCGCGAACATCACGACCGGCGCATCGCCTTCGAACTCGTGCACCGCACCGACCAGTTTCAGGCGCCGGCGCAGCACCGCCGGGTCGCCGTGCCAGAGCCAGGAGCGGTCCAGCCAGGCCTGGGCGAAGTGGACGAAGGTCTGGCGCGCCAGCGCGCGCCGCTCGGCCTCGGAGCGATTGGGGAAGCACAACGCCAGGTTGACCAGGACCACGCGCCGCCGCGGCGCGGCCAGCCAGTACAGCAGGCGGCCCAGCAGGGCGCCGAAGCCACGCAGCCAGGGCAGCGGCAGCGGCGCGATCAGGCGCATGAACAGGATGCCGGGGTGTTGCATGAAGGACAAGCTCTAACCCTCCTTGCGCGGCTGCTTGTAGCGCGCGTAGCCCCACAGGTACTGCTGCGGGCACTCGCGGATCAGCCGCTCCATCTCTTGATTGATCTGCTGCACCGCGGCCTCCAGCGGTTCTGCGAGCGGCTGGCGCAACTCGCTGAAATGCAGGCGAAAGCCGCGCCCCCAGGGCAGGCGCTCGCCCCAGACCAGCAGCACGGCGGCACCGGTCTGCAGCGCCAGCCGCGCGCCCAGGGTCATGGTGTAGGCCGGCTGGCCGAAGAATGGCGCCCACAGGCCCAGGCCTTCGGGCGGCACCTGGTCGGGCAGCAGGCCCACGGCGCGCCCGGCGCGCAGGGCCTTGAGCATCTGGCGCACGCCGGCCAGCGTGGTCGGCGCGGTTTCCAGCCCGGGCCGCCGGCGCGCGCCCGCCATCAGCTCGGCCAGCCAGGGCTGGCGCGCCGGCCGGTACAGCACGGTGAGCGCGCCATGCTGCGCGGCGTAGCGCGCGCCCACGGCCTGGGCGCAGACCTCGAAACAGCCCATGTGCGGCGTGAGGAAGACCACGCCGCGCCCGGCCGCATAGGCGGCTTCCAGGCAGGCCTCACCCTCCCATTCCAGGCGCGGCGCCGCGCCCAGCCACAGGCGCGGCAGCTCGGCCGTCATGCGCCCGGCATGGGCCACGGCCGCGCGCACCTGGGCGAAGCCATAGCCGGCCCGGGCGGCGTTGGCCAGGAAGCGGCGGCGGTAGAGCGGCGACAGCAGGAAGGACAGCCAGCCCAGCGCCGCCCCCAGCGCATGGAGCAGCCCCAGGGGCCAGAGGGAAAAGAACCGGAACAGGGCGGACATGCGCAAATGGTTAAAATCGGGGCGTCGCTGAGTTAAATGAGCAACTTGCAGGGCGACGAAGCACAAGCGCCGCGCACAACAGCCGTGCGATTGTGCCCTGTCAGGGATTCTGACAAATCTGCTAAAGCGTTCGCCGAGGCTCCAGGGTTCGAGGCAGCGCAACAACCGCTTGCCGACCGCCGAACAAAGGAGTTTTTTCAATGGCGAACGACTTTCTCTTCACCTCCGAATCGGTTTCCGAAGGCCACCCCGACAAGGTGGCGGACCAGATCTCGGACGCCATCCTGGACGCCATCTTCAAGCAGGACCCGCGCTCGCGCGTGGCCGCCGAGACGCTGACCAACACCGGCCTGGTGGTGCTGGCCGGCGAGATCACGACCAACGCCCATGTGGACTACATCCAGGTGGCGCGCGACACCATCAAGCGCATCGGCTACGACAACACCGAGTACGGCATAGACCACAAGGGCTGCGCGGTGCTGGTGGCCTACGACAAGCAGAGCAACGACATCGCCCAGGGCGTGGACCAGGCCTCGGACGACCACCTGAACACCGGCGCCGGCGACCAGGGCCTGATGTTCGGCTACGCCTGCGACGAAACACCCGAGCTCATGCCCGCGCCGATCTACTACGCGCACCGCCTGGTCGAGCGCCAGGCCCAGCTGCGCAAGGACGGCCGCCTGCCCTTCCTGCGCCCGGACGCCAAGAGCCAGGTCACGATGCGCTATGTCGACGGCAAGCCGCACAGCATAGACACCGTGGTGCTGTCGACCCAGCACAGCCCCGACCAGAGCGAGACGGCGACCAAGATGAAGGCCAGCTTCACCGAGGCCATCATCGAGGAGATCATCAAGCCCGTGCTGCCGCGCGAATGGCTCAGGGAGACCAAGTACCTGATCAACCCCACGGGCCGCTTCGTCATCGGCGGCCCGCAGGGCGACTGCGGCCTCACCGGACGCAAGATCATCGTCGACACCTACGGCGGCGCCTGCCCGCACGGCGGCGGCGCTTTCTCGGGCAAGGACCCGACCAAGGTCGACCGCTCGGCCGCTTACGCGGCGCGCTACGTGGCCAAGAACATCGTCGCCGCGGGGCTGGCGCGGCAATGCCAGATCCAGGTCGCCTATGCGATCGGTGTGGCGCGCCCCATGAACGTGACGGTCTACACCGAAGGCACGGGGGTGATCTCCGACGAGAAGATCGCCGCCCTGGTCAACGAGCATTTCGACCTGCGTCCCAAGGGCATCATCCAGATGCTGGATCTCTTGCGCCCGATCTACGAGAAGACCGCCGCCTACGGCCACTTCGGCCGCGAGGAACCCGAGTTCACCTGGGAGCGGACGGATCGAGCCGCTGTGCTGCGGGACGCAGCAGGCCTGAAAGGCTGAGCCGCCTTGCGGCGTCAGCGGCTCGGGGGCCCGCTCATATCGCGCAGCGATGTGATGCGGTCACCACAAGGCGGCAGCGCCGCGCGTCAGCGCGGTATCGGTTCTCGGGCGACGCTCATATCGGCGTAGCCGATGTGAGAGGAAACCAAAGGACCGATAGAGCGCCCCTGGAACCTGGCCCGCTCCGGCGGGCCTTTTCTTCGGGCTCAGCCCGGCGTGGCGCCCGACTTCTTCACGAGCTCGGCCCAGCGCGGGATCTCGCGCGCCATGTGGGCCGCCAGTTCCTCCGGGCTGCTGCCGACGATCTCCATGCCGAGCTGGCCGGCGAGCTTGGCCTGCACGTCGGGCTGCTTGAGCGCCTTGACGATCTCGGCGTTGAGCTTCTGCACGATCGCCTTGGGCGTGCCCTTGGGCGCGTAGACCGCCTGCCAGGACGACATCTCGAAGCCGGGCACGCCCGACTCCATCATGGTGGGCAGCTCGGGCGCCAGCGCCATGCGTTTTGCCGTCGTCACGGCCAGCAGCTTGAGGCGGCCGGCCTTGGCCAGCGGCAGCGCGGCCGTCATCTGGTCGAACATGAAGGGCACCTGGCCCGAGGCCACATCGGTCAGCGCCGGCGGCGTGCCCTTGTAGGGCACATGGGTCAGCGGCACGCCGATCAGGTCGCCGAACATCTCGCCCGCCAGGTGCGTGGAGGTGCCGGCGCCGGACGAGGCGAAGCTGCGCTTGCTCGGGTCCTTCCTGAGCAGCGCGACCAGCTCGGCCACCGAGTTCACGCCCAGGTTGGGGTTGATGATCAGCACGTTGGGCAGGGTCGCGACCAGGGCCACGGGCTCGAAGTCCTTCACCGGGTCGTAGGACAGATTCTTGTAGAGGCTGGCGTTGATCGCGTGGGTGCTGATGGTGCCGCCGAACAGCGTGTAGCCGTCGGCCAGCGCCTTGGCCACGTAGGACGCGCCTATGCCGCCGGCTTGGCCGGGCTTGTTCTCGACCACCACGGACTGCCTCAGCGACTCCTGCAGCTTCTGCGCCAGGGTGCGGCCGATGATGTCGGTCGAGCCGCCCGGCGTGAAGGGCACGATGTAGCTGATGGGCTTGGCGCTGGGCCAGTCCTGGGCAAGGGCGATGGCAGGCGCGCAAAGAGCGGCCAGCGCGAGCATGGCGGTGCGTCGGGTCAAGGGCATGGTGTCTCCTCTGAAGTTGTGCTTGCGGTTGGGTGGGAATCAGGTGGCGGGCGAGCTCACGCCGAGCTTGCGGGCCCAGTCGTTCAGCGCCTGCCAGGTGGCTTCGTCGTAGGCCAGGCCATCCGCCTGCGCCCGCGCGAGGCTGCTGGCCGCCTGGTCGCCGGGCACGCGCACCGGCCGCGCGGGATCGACCGGACGGTTGCTGCGGCATCGCTCGGACAGGTGGTCCACCTGCTCGGCGAAGGCCTCACGGCCGGCGAAGAAGTCCGGGTCCAGGACCTGCAGGAACACGTTGCCGCCCCAGCGCTTGGGCGCGTCCCTGCGCCCATGGCCGGCCAAGCCCCGCGACAGGGCCTCGATCATCAGCGCCAGGCCGAAGCCCTTGTGGCCGTATTCCTGGCCGCCGATCAGCTGCAGCGAGCCGCGCGGCTGCTGGTGCTCGAGCACCGAGGGATCGCGCGTGGGCCGGCCCTGGGCGTCGAGCAGCCAGGGATGCTCGAACAGCTCGCCGGCCGCGTGCTTCTGGCGCGTCATCGAGGTGGTGGTGATGGAGGCGCAGATGTCCACCAGCACCGGATGGTCGGCGCCGGGGTAGCCGACGGCGAAGGGATTGGGCGTGAACAGCGCCTCGGTGCCGCCATAGGGCGCGACGCGCTGGCCGGCGGGGTCGGAGTTGGCGATGATCGCGACATAGCCGCGGTCGGCGGCCTGCTTGACCAGCGCCGCCAGGCAGCCGATGTGGAGGCTCCTGCGGATCGCGACCGAGACCACGCCGAGTTCGGCCACGCGCGGCATGGCCGTCTCTATGGCGCGGTTCACCAGCCACAGGCCGGGCAGGTAGCCGCCGTCCCAGACCAGGGTCGCGCCCTTGTCCTTGATCACCTCGGGCTCGCCGCCGACCTGCATGCCGCCCTTGGCGATCTCGGCCAGGTACAGCGGCGCCATGGCCAGGCCATGGGTGCGGCGCCCCATGGCGTCGGTGAGCAGCTGCAGGCGCGCCACGCAGTCGGCCTTCTCGGCGTCCATGCCGGCGGCGCGGTACAGCGCCGCAGCGAAACGCTCCAGCGCGTCGATGGCAAAGGATTCGGAGCTCAAATCAGGCCATCCCTTCGATGTTCTTGCCGGCGCGCTGGATCACGCTGGCCCACCGCTTGCCCTCGCGCAGCAGGAATTCGGTCGTCTCCTGCGGCGAGGAGGTCATCACCTCGGCGCCGGCCGCCGCCAGGCGCGCGCGCATCTCGGGCGCGCGAATCACGCGGATCAGGGCAGCGCTGAGCTTCTCGGCCGCGGCCTTGGGCAGGCTGGCCGGCACGGCCACGCCCTGGTAGGTACCGGATTCGAAGTCCTTCACGCCCTGCTCGGCAAGGGTCGGCACGTCGGCCAGCAAGGCCATGCGCGTGCGCTTGCTCACGCCTATCACCTTGAGCCGGCCGCCCTGCACCAGCGGCAGCGTCGCGAGCATGCCGTTCAGGCACAGCTGCGTGTTGCCGGCGGCCGTGTCGGCCAGCGCGGCCGCGCCGCCGCGGAACGGCACATGCTGCCACTTCAGGCCGGTGCCGAGCGCGATGTCCACCACGCCCAGGTGGTTGGCCGAGCCCGAGCCGGCCGAGGACACGTTGAGCGGGCTGCGCTGCGACAGCGCGACCAGCTCGCCCATGTTGGACGCCTGCACCGAAGGATGCGCCACCAGCAGGTGGGGCGAGTAGGCCAGCATGGTCACGCCCTTGAGGTCGGCGGGCTTGTAGGGCATGTCCTTGGTGATCAGCGGGCCGATCGCCAGCGAGCTCATGTCCGACAGCAGCAGCGTGTGCTCGTCGGTGGCCTGCGCGGTGGCCGCGGCGCCGACGATGCCGTTGGCGCCGGTCTTGTTCTCCACGATCACCGAAACGCCTAGCGCATCGCCGAGCGGCTTGCTGATCAGGCGGGCGATCACGTCCGAGGTGCCGCCGGGCGCGAACGGCACGATGATGCGCAGGGGCCGGGTCGGCCAGGCCTGGGCCAGGGCGCTGCCGCCCAGGCCGGCCAGGGCCAGCGAGGCGGAAGCCTTCACGAAGTCGCGTCGGTTGCTCATGCTTGTCCTGCTGGCGCGGCTGCGCGCCCAGGTCGACCTGCAGGCGGCCCTGATCGGCGGCGACGACTACAGCGAGTTCGTGGCGGCCGACCAGTCCTTCCACCGCCAGATGTACGAGGCCGCCGGCCTGCCCGACCTCTGGGACCTGGTGCGCCGGGGCTCGGGCCATGTGGACCGCCTGCGCCGCCTGCACCTGCCCAGCGCCGGCAAGGCCCAGGCCGTGGTGCGCGACCACCGCTGCATCGTCGACGCGATCGCCCAGCATGACCCCGAGGCGGCGCAGGCCCGGCTGCGCGAGCACCTGTCGGGCACGCTGAGCCAGATCGACGAGATCTGCCAGCGCTACCCCGATTACGTCTCAGCCTAGGCCACGGGCGGCTGGCGGCCCCTGGTCGCATCCCGCCATGGTTTGCGCATATGATCGCTCATAAAGAACGGGCGCCAAGTCCGGCGCGAAGGAGGATCCGCATGAACCGCACGATCACCCGCATGGCCGCCACCGCCACGCTGGCCTTCTTGGCCCTGGGCGGCACGCCCCCCCTGCTCGCGCAGGCCACGGGCAACCCGCCTGCCGGTGCTGCCACGCAGCCGGGCAAGCTGCCCCAGCCCAAAGGCTCGGTCATTCTCACCGTCAGCGGCAACATCGGCGTGCGCAACACGGCCGATGCCGCGGTCTTCGACGCCGCCATGGTCCGGGCCCTGCCCGCGCACAGCATCCACACCCGCACACCCTGGTACAAGCAGGCCGTGACCTTCAAGGGCCCGCGACTCAAGGACCTGCTGGACGCCGTGGGCGCGCAAGGCAAGACCCTGCGCATCGTCGCGCTCAACGACTACGCGGTCGAAGTCCCGATCGAGGACGCCGAGCGCTTCGACCCCATCCTGTCCTACGAGGTCGACGGCAAGCGCCTGAGCGTGCGCGACAAGGGCCCGCTGTTTCTCGTCTATCCCTTCGACAGCCGCCTCGAACTCAAGAACGACCTTTACTACGGCCGCTCGATCTGGCAGATCAGTTCGATCACCGTGAAGTGAGGCCCATGGGTGCTTATCGCACCAAGCTGCGCCGGCTGCTGGTCCTGCTGGCGGTCGTGATCACCCTGCTGTTCGCCGGCATAGGCTTGCTGCAACACCGGCAGTGGAACAGCTTCGAGGAAACCATGACGGCGGGCGAGACCGCCGTGAGCTGGAACTTCTTCCAGTTCGAGGTCGAGCACCTCAGGTTCAACGACCAGCTGACGCAGGTCCTGCTGTCCAGGGGGCAGGGGGCCTCCATGGACCAGCTGAACCTGCGCTACCAGATCTTCGCCAGCCGCTATGGCCTGATCCGCGAAGGGCATGCGCCGGCCCTGGTGGCCCAGCATCCGAACTATGCCGGCGCGATCGCGGAGCTCTCACCCCTGTTCGAGCAGGCCGGCCGCTATTTCCCGAGCGACCAGGAGGCGCCCAGCTACGACGCGGCCACGCTGCAGCGGCTCAAGCGCATGTCGGACGCGGTCCGGCCGGCTGTACGTTCCCTGGTGCTGGCCTCCAATGCCATCCAGAACGAACAGAACGCCCTCCAGCTCGGAAACCTGCGCCGCCTGACGCTGTTCGCCACGGGCTCCTTCGCGCTGATGGCCCTGCTGGCCGTGGCCTTCGGCGGCCTGGCCCTGCGCCAGATGCAGGTGGCCAACCGCCGCAGCAGCGACCTGGAGCAGCTGCACCGCGAGGTCAGCCACCGCGCGGCGCACGACTCGCTGACCAAGCTCGTCAACCGCGACGAATTCGAGCGCATCCTCCAAAGCCGCCTGGAGTCCGCGCGCAACCGCGGCGCCGAGCACGCCGTCCTGTTCATGGACCTCGACCGCTTCAAGATCGTCAACGACAGCTGCGGCCACCAGGCCGGCGACCAGCTGCTGCGCCAGGTGGCCGAGCTGATCGCCGGGCCGATCCGCGGCAGCGACACCGTGGCGCGACTGGGCGGCGACGAGTTCGGCGTCATCCTCGAAAACTGCACGGTGACCCGCGCCCTGCCGCTGGCACACGAGATCTGCCGACTGCTCGATGAATACCGATTCACGTACGAAGGCCAGCGCTTCCATGTCAGCGTCAGCATCGGCCTGGTTTCGCTGCATGGCCGCTGGCAGACCACCAGCGCCGTCCGCCAGGCCGCCGATGCCGCCTGCTATGCGGCCAAGGAGGAAGGCCGCAACCGCGTCCACGTCTACCGCGAGGGCGAGCAAGGCGAGCAGGACATGCGCGGCAACCTGTACTGGGTGCAAAAGCTGGAGAACGCGCTGGACGACGGCCACCTGCGTCTCTACTGGCAGCGCATCATGCCGCTCAAACGCAGCCGATCCTCGGGCATCAAGGCCGAAATCCTGTTGCGCCTGGACGACAATGGCCAGGTGATCGCCCCTGGCGCCTTCCTGCCCGCGGCCGAGCACTACGGCATGACGCCGCGCCTGGACCGCTGGGTGGTCCACAGCATGTTCGAATGGATGTCGGAGCATGCCGAGGCCCTCAAGCGCGTCGACTCGCTGGCGATCAACCTCTCCGGCCAGTCGATCGGCGACCGGGACTTCCGGCGCAACGTGCTGCGCTGGCTGGAGCTGCCGGGTTTTCCTACGGCCAAGCTCTGCTTCGAGATCACCGAGACCTCGGCCATCACCCACCTGGGCGATTCAGCGACCTTTTTCGAGGCGCTGCGCCGTCTGGGCGCAAAAATCTCGTTGGACGATTTCGGCAGCGGCATGTCCTCCTTCGGCTACCTCAAGAACCTGCCGGCGGACTTCCTCAAGATCGACGGCCAGTTCATGCGCAACCTGATCCGCGACCCGATCAACCAGGTCACGGTGCGCGCGATCTGCGACGTGGCGCGCGCCACCGGCAAGACGACCATTGCCGAATGGATAGAGAACGCCGAGGTGGCCGAGATGCTGCAGGGCTTCGGCGTGGACTATGGCCAGGGCTACCACTGGCACCGGCCCGAACCACTGGAAACCTTGCTGCAGGCCTGCACCGCGCCCGCCGAAATGACCTGAGCGCGCGAACCTCAGGCCGGCAGCCGGGCGCTGGCCACGGCCCCCCCGGTGCCCGCCAGCTCATCAGCCATGGGCCTGCATCCCGGCCAAGACCAGCAGGCCGTAGAACAAGGCGGCCAGGAAGGCGGTCTCGGCCACCATCAACGCCACCGGCTTCCAGCCCACCGTGAGGATCTCCTTGAGGTGGGTCTTCATGCCGATCGCGGCCATGGCGGCGATCAGGCAGCCCTGCGACGCGCTCTTGCCAGCGGCCACCACGGCGCCGGGCAGCCAGCCCGTGCTGTTGAGCGCGACCAGCAGCGCGAAGGCCACGGCGAACCAGGGCAGCAGCGGCGGACGCGGCCCCAGGCCTCCCTCGCCGCCCTGCGCCAGCTCCTGGCGCCGCGCCAGCCAGGCGGCGAGTGCGATCACCGGCAGCAGCATGGCCACGCGCATCAGCTTGACCAGGGTGGCCGCGTCGCCGGCCTCGTGCGACAGGCTGTAGCCCGCGCCCACCACCTGGGCCACGTCGTGGATGGTGCCGCCGATGAAGAAGCCGGCGCCCAGCGCGTCCATGCCCAGCGCCTGGGTGAGCATGGGATAGAGCACCATGGCCAGGGTCGAGAGCGTGCTGACGCCGATCACGGTGAACAGCGTGGCGCGCTCCTTGAGCGGATGCTGCGGCATGGCCGCCGCCAGGGCCAGCGCGGCCGAGGCGCCGCAGATGGCCACCGCGCCGCCGGTCAGCAGGCCAAAGAACATCCTGAAGCCCATCAGCCGCGCCAGAGCCATGCCGCAGGCGATGGTGAGCGCCACGGCCACCACCACCATGGCCACCGGCTGCCAGCCCAGCGCCATGACCTGGGCCGCGGTGATGCGCAGGCCCAGCAGGGCCACGCCCAGGCGCAGCAGCTGCCTGGCCGTGAAGTCGATGCCCGGGGCGCAGCGCTCGTCCTGCGACAGGAAGTTCACCGCCATGCCCAGCAGCAGGGCGAACAGCATCACCGGCGCGCCGTAATGGTCGGCCAGGAACATCGCGGCCACGGCCACGATGCCGCTCACGATCACGCCGGAGGACCAGCGCGAGGCCTTGGCGTGGAGCGAGGACATTTGAAGTGTGGCCATCGCTTCAGGCCCGCCCGACCAGCTGGTCCTGGAACTGCTCGCGCAGCTGGTTCTTGAGCACCTTGCCGGTCGCCCCCAGGGGGATGGCGTCGACGAACACCACGTCGTCGGGCGTCCACCATTTGGCGATCTTGCCCTCGTAGAAAGCCAGCAGCTCGTCGCGGCCGAGCTGCGCGCCGGGCTTTCGGGTCACCACCAGCAGCGGCCGCTCGTCCCATCTGGGATGGCGCGCCGCGATGCAGGCGGCCATGGCCACGGCCGGGTGCGCCATGGCGATGTTCTCCAGGTCGATCGAGCCTATCCACTCGCCGCCCGACTTGATCACGTCCTTGCTGCGGTCGGTGATGTTCATGAAGCCCTGGGCGTCGATGGTGGCGACGTCGCCGGTGGGGAACCAGCCCTGGCCGCCGTGCATCACCAGCGGGCTCTTCTCGCCCTTGAGGTAGCGCTCGACCACCCAGGGGCCGCGCACCAGCAGCTCGCCCGCGCTCTGGCCGTCCCAGGGCAGCGCCTCGCCTTGCTCGTCCACGATCTTCATGTCGATGCCGAACACCGAGCGCCCCTGCTTGGCCTGGATGGCGCGGCGCCGCGACTTGGGCCAGGCCAGCTGCTCGCCCTTGAGCGTGCAGACCGTGCCCACCGGGCTGAGCTCGGTCATGCCCCAGGCATGGATCACCTGCACGCCGTAGCGGTCCTCGAAGGTCTCCATCATCGCGGGCGGGCAGGCCGAGCCGCCGATGATGGTGCGGTTCATGGTGGAAAAGCGCAGCTCCTGGCTCTGCACATGCGCGAGCAGGCCCTGCCACACGGTGGGCACGCCGGCCGACAGCGTCACGCCCTCGGCCTCGAACAGCTCGTAGAGCGACGTGCCGTCCAGGCCCGGGCCGGGGAAGACCAGCTTGGCGCCCACCATGCAGGCCGAATAGGGCAGGCCCCAGGCGTTGACGTGGAACATGGGCACCACGGGCAGGATGGTGTCGCGCGCCGAGAGCTTGAGCGCGTCGGGCAGGGCCGAGGCATAGCTGTGCAGCACCGTGGAGCGATGGCTGTACAGCACGCCCTTGGGGTGGCCGGTGGTGCCGCTGGTGTAGCAGAGGCTGGAGGCCTGGTTCTCGTCGAACTCCGGCCATTCGAAGCGGTCGTCCTGGCCGTCAATCAGGTCCTCGTAACACAGCAGCTTGGGGATGGCGGTCTGCGCCGGCATGTGCTCGCGGTCGGTCATCAGCACGAAATGCCTGACCGAGGCCAGGCGCGAGGCGACGGCCTCGACCAGCGGCAGGAAGCCCTTGTCGAAGCACAGCACCTGGTCCTCGGCATGGTCGGCGATCCAGACCAGCTGGTCCGCGTGCAGCCGCGGGTTGAGCGTGTGCAGCACGGCCCCCGAGCCGGACACCGCGTAGTAGAGCTCGAGGTGGCGATAGCCGTTCCAGGCGATGGTGCCCACGCGGGCCCCCTGCCCCACGCCCAGCGCCGCAAGCGCCTTGGCCAGGCGGCGCGCACGCGCTGCCAGATCGCGGTAGCTGTAGCGGTGGATGTCGCCCTCCACGCGGCGCGACACCACCTGCTGCTCGCCGTGGTGGCGCTCGGCGTGGCGCAGCAGGGAAGAGATCAGCAGCGGCTGCTGCATCATCTGTCCGTTCATGGGCTTGTCTCTCCGGGATGGGGTGGTGCCGCGATTGTTCTCAAACGGCAGCGCGAGGGCTTGGCATTCGGCGACAGGGATTTGCCATTTCATGCCAAGCCTCGGGGCAAGGCTGGCGGGCGCGCTGGCCCGCTATGGCGCTCACTGATTGAGCTTGATGTCGAAGGTCTTGACGATGGCGGCGTTGCGCTCGAACTCGGCCCGCAGGTCCTGGGCAAGCTGCGCGGTGGACATTTCCCCGACGGGCTCGAAGCCGGCAGAGACCAGGCGCTCGCGCACCTTGGGCAGGGCGGCGACCTTGTCCAGCGCCCGGTGCATCTTCTCCGTGAGCTCGGGCGACACGCCCGCCGAGACCACGACGCCGATCCAGTTGCCGAAGTCCAGCTCCGGATAGCCTTGCTCGGCCAGGGTGGGCACTTGCGGCAGATGGGACGAGCGCGTCTTCGCCGCCACGCCATAGACCTGCACCTTGCTGGCGCCTATCATGGGCTTGGACGTGGCCATGCCGTCGAACATGATGGGGATCTGTCCGCCCATGACCTGGGCGAGCGCAGGTGCGGAGCCCGCAAAAGGCACATGCTGCATGTCCAGCCCCGCCTTCTGGTTGAGGATCATCCCGGCGTAGTGGGACGCCGTGCCGGCGCTGTACGAAGCAAAACTGACCTTGCCCGGGTTGGCCTTGACATGGCTGATCAGCGACTTGAGGTCCTTGGGCGGGAAATTGGGCGCGCCCACGAGCACCATGACCGAGCGGGCCAGCGCGGCCACGGGCTTGACGTCCTTGAGCGGATCGAAGCCGCCCTTGAGCACATGGGGGATCTCGGTCAGCACATTGCTGGCCGTCATCATGATGGTCTGTCCGTCGGCGGGTGCGGCGATCATCGCCTTGACCGCGATGGCGCCACCGGCGCCGGGCTTGTTGTCCACGATCACCGGCTGCCCTATCTCGGCTGCCAGCTGGTCCGCGACGATGCGCGCGACCACGTCGATGGTGCCGCCGGCTGGCGCAGGCACCAGCAGTTTGACGGGTTTGTCGGTCCAGGCCATGGCGGCGGGCACCGCCAGGGCCAGCAGCGTGGCGCACAGGGTCCTGTGCGCACGACGGGTGGTGAAGCTTGCAAACATTTTGTCTCCTGGTCGAACTCTTGGGGTGAAACCCGATCCGGCGCGCATGCGATCGCCGCATCGTTGCCCAATGGTAGGAACAGATCGCCCTGGCTGCTTGATAATCCGGGACAGCGAATATCGAAATTGGGACAGGGTCATGTCGACACCTCTCACCACCGTACGCAGCGCCAGCCTGATCGGTTACCTGGACCTGGCCCAGTCGCTGGGCCTGGACGCCCACGCCATGATGCGGCGCGTGGGCCTGCCGCCGCGCTGCCTGGACGACCCCGAGACCCCGATCGCCGCCGAAGCGGTGCGCGAGCTGCTCGAGCTCAGCGCCCACGCCACCGGCTTGGAGGACTTCGCCCTGCGGCTGGCGGCGCGGCGCAGCTTCGCCAACCTGGGGCCGATCAGCCTGGTGCTCAAGGAGGAAGCGACCGTGCGCCAGGCCCTGGACACCCTGTGCCGCTACCTGCGGCTGCTCAATGCCTCGCTGCTCACCCGCATCGAGGAGGCGGGGGACACGGTGACCATACGCGAGGAGTTGCTGGGCAAGCACTCCTCGTCGACGCGCCAGTCCATGGAGCTGGCGGTGGGCGTGATGTACCGCATCCTGCACGAGCTGGCGGGCCCGCAGTGGAAGCCGCTGCGCGTGTGCTTCGCGCACCGCCCGCCGCGCGACCCCTCGGGCCACCGCGCGTTCTTCGGCCCCCGCGTGGATTTCAACCGCGATTTCAACGGCATCGTCTGCGCGGCAGCGGACCTGCAGGCCCCCCTGCCGCAGGCCGGCCAGGGCATGGCGCGCTTTGCCCGCCAGTACCTGGACCAGGCCCTGTCGCGCCAGCACAGCGGCGCCAGCGACACCGTGCGGCAGCTGATCGCCGCGCTGCTGCCCGGTGGGCGCTGTACCGCGCAGCAAGTGGCCCAGCACATGGGAGTGGACCGCCGCACCATACACCGCCATCTCGCCGCCGAGGGAACCACGTTCTCCACGCTGCTCGACGAGGTGCGCTCGGAACTGGTGAGGCGCCAGATCAAGGACAGCGACCTGCCGCTGGCCGAGGTCGCGGGCCTGCTGGGCTTCTCGGCCCCCAGCGCCTTTGGCCACTGGTTCCGCACGGCCTTCGGCTGCAGTGCCACGCAGTGGCGCAAGCAGGCGCAGCACCCACCCATGCCCTGAGCCTCCACAGCGCCCTCCCCTCCGGCTTCAGCGTCGCCCCACCTTGCGGCGCTCGGCGCGCCACACCGCCGGCGCCGCGCCGAACTGCGCGCTGAACCAGCGCGTGAACGAACTGGGCGTGCTGTAGCCCAGCAGCTCGCCGATGTGCCCTATGCTGTACTGGCGGTTGTCCATGTAGCGCTGCACCAGCTCGCGGCGCACCTCGCCCAGCAGGTCGGTGAAGCTCGCGCCCCCCTCGTCGAGCTGGCGCTGCATGGTGCGCACGCTCAGGCCCAGGCCCTGGGCCACGGACTCGCTGGTGGCGCGGCCCATGGGCAGCAGCAGGTAGATGGCCTTGCGCACCTCGAGCACCGCGGAATACTCGTTCATCCGGGGCAGCGACTCGACGAAGCGCCGTGCGTAGCGCACCATGGCCGGGTCGGCGGAGGGGTTGGGCGCGTCCAGGTCGGCCGCCGCGCAGACGATGCCGTTGAACTCGCTGGAAAACTCGAGCCGGCAGGCAAACAGGCGCCGGTGCAGGCTCAGGTCCGGCGGCGCCTGGTGCGTGAAGTTGACGCTGTGCGGCCGCCAGCGCGCGCCCAGCAGGGCCGCGCACATGCGAAACAGCACGCCTATGGCCAGCTCCGTGGCCTGTCGGCTGGGCATATCGGCCACCACCTCCTCGCGCACGATCACCATCTTGCCCGCGTCCTCGATCTGCATCGACAGCGTCTCGTTGAGCAGGTGGCGGTACTCGATGGTGGTGGCCAGCGCGGCGCGCAGCGTGGGCTGGTGGCTGATCAGCAGGCTCACCACGCCGAAGTTGGACAGCTGGCGCGACTCGGCCATGCGCAGGCCGAAGTTGGGGCAGTCGGCGGCCAGCGCGGCCTGCTCCAGCAGGGCCACGGCCGCCTGGGAGGGAATGCGCTGATCCGGGTCCTGCAGCAGCGCGCGGCTGAGCCCGACCTTGCGCAGCACGCCCTGCGGGTTGAGGCCCAGGTCGCGCGCGACCTCGAAGAAATTCGTCAGTACCGCCGCGCGGACCAGCGTGACCATGGTTGGAGCGATCCCCCTTGATCGCGAATTCTGGCATGAAATGCGAAATCCGTGGCGTGACTTGCAAAGCAGCGCGGAGGCGAAATTCCTACAGTTGGGCCACACGCACACAAGGAGACACCAACATGGCACATGCCATTCGCCTGCATGAAACCGGGGGCCCCGAGGTCCTGCGCTACGAGGCCGTCGAGGTGGGTCGGCCCGGCCCCGGCCAAGTCCGGCTGCGCCATGTCGCGGTCGGCCTGAACTACGCCGATACCTATTTCCGCAACGGCACCTACCCGATTCCGCTGCCCAATGGCATGGGTGTCGAGGCGGCCGGGGTGGTCGAGGCGGTCGGCGAGGGCGTGAGCCATGTCGCCGTGGGCGACCGCGTGAGCTACACCGGCTTCATCAACACCCTGGGCGCCTACGCCACCTCCCGCCTGATCGACGCGGCGCCGCTGATCAAGCTGCCCGAGGCGATTTCCTTCGAGACCGCGGCGGCCATGACCATGCGCGGCCTGACCTCGGCCTACCTGATGCGCCGCATCTACCCGTTCAAGGCCGGTGACACGGTGCTGCTGCACGCGGCCGCCGGCGGCGTGGGCCTGATCGTCTCGCAGTGGGCCAAGCTGCTGGGCCTGACCGTGATCGGCACGGTCTCCACCGAGGCCAAGGCCGAGCTGGCGCGCGCCCACGGCTGCGACCACACCATCAACTACAGCCACGAGGACGTGGCCAAGCGCGTGCGCGAGCTGACCGGCGGCGTGGGCGCGGACGTGGTGTTCGACAGCGTGGGCAAGGCCACCTTCATGGCCTCGCTGGACTCGCTCAAGCGCCGCGGCCTCATGGTCTGCGTGGGCACGTCCAGCGGCACCATCCCGCCCTTCGACCCGCAGATCCTGGCGCGCAAGGGCTCGCTCTACCTGACGCGCCCGGCCCTGGCCGACTACATTGCCGACCCGGCCGAGAAGGCCGAGCTGGCCGGCGAGATCTTCGGCCATATCGCGGCTGGCCGGATCAGGATAGAGATCAATCAGCACTATGCGCTGCAGGACGCGGTGCAGGCCCATCGCGACCTGGAGTCGCGCAAGACCACGGGCTCGTCCATCTTCGTGATCTGAGGCCCAGAACCCACAGGAGATCCATGATGCGAGTTGAACCACTGACCTGCGCCATAGGCGCCGAGCTGGTTGGCGTGAACCTGGCCGACGCCGCGCGCGACGACGGCCTGTTCGCCGAGATCAAGGCCTTGCTGCTCAAGCACAAGGTGTTGTTCCTGCGCGACCAGGACATCACGCGCGCCGAGCATGTGGCCTTCGCACGCCGCTTCGGCGAGCTCGAGGACCACCCCGTGGCCGGCAGCGACCCCGAGCATCCGGGCCTGGTGCGCATCTACAAGTCGCCCGAGCAGCCGGGCGACCGCTACGAGAACAGCTGGCACTGCGACGCCACCTGGCGCGAGGCGCCGCCCATGGGCTGCGTGCTGCGCTGCGTGGAATGCCCGCCGGTCGGCGGCGACACCATGTGGGCCAACATGGCGCTGGCCTATGAAAAGCTGCCCGAGCAGGTGAAGACCCGGATCGCCGGCCTGCGCGCGCGGCACAGCATAGAGGCCTCGTTCGGCGCGGCCATGGCTATCGAAAAGCGCCTGGCGCTCAAGGCGCAGTACCCGGATGCCGAGCACCCGGTGGTGCGCACCCACCCCGAGACCGGCGAGAAGGTCCTGTTCGTCAACGCCTTCACCACCCATTTCACCAACTTCCACACGGCCGAAAACGTCCGTTACGGCCAGGACTACACCCAGGGTGGATCGGCGCTGCTGCAGTACCTGATCAACCAGGCCATGATCCCCGAGTACCAGGTGCGCTGGCGCTGGAAGCCGAACAGCATGGCGATCTGGGACAACCGCGCCACCCAGCACTACGCCGTGATGGACTACCCGCCCTGCCATCGCAAGATGGAGCGCGCCGGCATCATCGGCGACAAGGTGTTCTGACCTCCATCCCCATTTTTCCTTCCCATCCAGGAGACACAGCATGAACTTTCTCGACGGACACCTGTTCCCCGAAAACCAACAGCCGCTCATCATCACGGCCGCCCCGTACGCGCCGTCGTGGATGCCTTCCGACTTCCCCGAGGACATTGCGGTCACGATGGAGGAGCAGATCCAGAAGGCGGTGGACTGCTACAACGCTGGCGCCACGGTGCTGCACCTGCATGTGCGCGAACTGGATGGCAAGGGCTCCAAGCGCCTGTCCAAGTTCAACGAGCTGATCGCCGGCGTGCGCACCCGCGTGCCCGAGATGATCATCCAGGTGGGCGGCTCCATCAGCTTCGCGCCGGAGACCGACGGCGCAGCCGCCAAGTGGCTCTCCGACGACACGCGCCACATGCTGGCCGAGCTCGACCCCAAGCCCGACCAGGTGACGGTGACCGTGAACACCTCGCAGATGAACATCCTCGAGCAGTTCGACTACCGGGACATCCAGGGCAGCTCGATGGAAGACCCGGCCGTCTTCAACGCCTACAAGGAGATGACCGTGCCCGCCCAGCCCGGCTGGGTCGAGGAGCACATCCGCCGCCTGACGGCCGCCGGCATCCAGAGCGAGTTCCAGTGCTACAACATCAACAGCTTCGAGTCCGTAGAGCGGCTGATCCGGCGCGGCATCTACAAGGGGCCGCTGGTGTTGAACTGGGTCGCCATCGGCGGCGGCATGGACGCGCCCAACATCTACAACCTGGCCAATTTCGTGCGAGCCGTGCCCGATGGCGCGGTGCTGACGGTGGAAAGCTCGGTGCTCAACGTGCTGCCGGTCAACATGATGGGCATCGCCATGGGCCTGCACGTGCGCACCGGCACCGAGGACAACCTGTGGAACCAGTCGCGCACGAAGAAGATGGGCACGGTGGCTCAGATCGAGCAGCTGGTGCGCATCTCGCACGAGTTCGGCCGCCCGATCGCGACGGCAAGCCAAGCGCGCGAGATCTGCAAGATCGGCGTCTTCTACGACACCGTGGAGGAGACCCTGCAGGCCAACGGCTTCGCACCCAACCGCAACGGCGGCCAGCAGGGCTTCCTGCGCAAGGTCGCCTGAGAAAGCCCGCGCTAGCCATGGCGCGCAAGCTGCGGAGCCATGCCTGTGTGGACCTGATCTGCCCCTGGTGCCTGATCGGCAAGGCCCAGCTGGGCAACGGCTCCCGAGGCGGCGGCGGGCCTGCCATGGCACTCGGTGCAGCTGCTCCCCCTTGGAGATGTCCACGATGACCGCCCGCAACCCCACCGTCCTGATCGTTCCCGGCTTGCGCGACCATGTTGCCGAGCACTGGCAGACCCTGCTCGCGGCGCGCCTGCCGAATGTCCGGGCGGTCCCGCCCATGGGGCGCGAAGAGCTCGATTGCAGCGCCCGCGTCGCGGCGATCGATCACGCCATCAGCGAGATCGAGGGGCCGGTGCTGATCGTGGCGCACAGCGGCGGCTGCGTGATGCTGGCGCACTGGGCGCGCGCGACCAGCCACGGCGCGAAGGTGCGGGGCGCCCTTTTGGCCACGCCGCCCGACTTCGACCGCCCCATGCCAGGAGGCTACCCGACGCTGCAGGTGCTGGACGCCAGCGGCTGGCTGCCCGTGCCGCGCGAGCGCCTGCCCTTTCGCAGCCTGGTCGCCGCCAGCCGCAACGACCCGCTGGGCAGCTTCGTGCGCGTGTCGGCGCTGGCGCAGGACTGGGGCAGCGAGCTGCTCGACCTTGGCGAGGTCGGCCACCTGAACCCTGCCTCGGGTTATGGCGAGTGGCCGCTGGCCGGCCCTCTCATCGAGAAACTCGCCCGGGCCTGAACCTGGAGCCACCGGGCACCAGCCCTTCGCGCATCGACGTCTTGAAACCGTCGCAAAAGCCTTTATCATTAGCACTCGAAAGACAGGAGTGCTAACACCCCTGCTTCAAAGTTAATCAGCGCTAACTTCTCATGGAGTCGGCGCTTTTTGATGTCAACCTGTTGTTTCAAACCCAAGGAGATGCAATGAAACTTCGCCCCCTCGCCGATCGCGTGATCGTCAAGCGCCTGGAACAAGAAACCAAAACCGCTTCGGGCATCGTGATCCCCGACAACGCCGCCGAAAAGCCCGACCAGGGTGAAGTGCTGGCCGTCGGCCCGGGCAAGAAGAACGACAAGGGCGAACTGTCCGCCATGAGCGTGAAGGTCGGCGACCGCGTCCTGTTCGGCAAGTACAGTGGCCAGACCGTCAAGGTCGATGGCGACGAACTGCTGGTCATGAAGGAAGACGACCTGTTCGCGGTCGTCGAGAAGTAATTGCTACTGCGCGACTCACATGCGTCGTTGGGCGGTGCTCACCATCCTCACGTACATGAAGTACGTTCCGGTGGTTGCGCTCCGTCCGCCTAGCCTGTGAGCCGCTCGCTACGCAATTCTTTTCTCGACAAGTTCCTTATCCAACTGCACCCATTCTTTCGGAGATTCTCAACATGGCAGCAAAAGACGTAGTTTTCGGTTCCGACGCCCGTCACCGCATGGTCGAAGGCGTGAACATCCTGGCCAACGCGGTCAAGGTCACCCTGGGCCCCAAGGGCCGCAACGTGGTGCTCGAGCGCAGCTTCGGCGCCCCCACCGTGACCAAGGACGGCGTGTCCGTGGCCAAGGAGATCGAGCTCAAGGACAAGCTGCAGAACATGGGCGCCCAGATGGTCAAGGAAGTCGCTTCCAAAACCTCTGACAACGCCGGCGACGGCACCACCACCGCCACCGTGCTGGCCCAGGCCATCGTGCGCGAAGGCATGAAGTACGTGGCCGCCGGCATGAACCCGATGGACCTCAAGCGCGGCATCGACAAGGCCGTGACGGCCCTGATCGAGCAGCTCAAGCAGGCTTCCAAGCCCACCACCACCTCCAAGGAAATCGCCCAGGTCGGCTCCATCTCCGCCAACAGCGACACCTCGATCGGCGAGATCATCGCCAACGCGATGGACAAGGTCGGCAAGGAAGGCGTGATCACCGTCGAAGACGGCAAGAGCCTGAACAACGAGCTGGATGTCGTGGAAGGCATGCAGTTCGACCGCGGCTACCTGTCGCCCTACTTCATCAACAATCCCGAGAAGCAGTCCGCGCTGCTGGACAACCCCTTCGTGCTGCTGTTCGACAAAAAGATCAGCAACATCCGTGACCTGCTGCCCACGCTGGAAGCCGTGGCCAAGGCCGGCCGTCCGCTGCTGATCATCGCCGAGGAAGTCGAGGGCGAAGCCCTGGCGACCCTGGTGGTCAACACCATCCGCGGCATCCTGAAGGTGGTGGCCGTCAAGGCGCCTGGCTTCGGCGACCGCCGCAAGGCCATGCTGGAAGACATCGCCATCCTGACCGGCGGCAAGGTCATCGCCGAGGAAGTGGGCCTGACGCTCGAGAAGGTGACCCTGGCCGACCTGGGCCAGGCCAAGCGCATCGAAGTGGGCAAGGAAAACACCATCATCATCGACGGCGCCGGCGCTGCCGCTGACATCGAGGCGCGCGTCAAGCAGATCCGCGTCCAGATCGAGGAAGCCACCAGCGACTACGACCGCGAGAAGCTGCAAGAGCGCGTGGCCAAGCTGGCCGGCGGCGTGGCCGTGATCAAGGTCGGTGCCGCCACCGAAGTCGAGATGAAGGAAAAGAAGGCCCGCGTGGAAGACGCGCTGCACGCCACCCGCGCTGCGGTGGAAGAGGGCATCGTGGCCGGTGGCGGCGTGGCCCTGCTGCGCGCCCGTCAGGCCGCTGGCGACATCAAGGGTGACAACCATGACCAGGACGCCGGTATCAAGCTGGTGCTCAAGGCCATCGAAGCCCCGCTGCGCGAGATCGTCTACAACGCCGGCGGCGAGCCGAGCGTGGTGGTCAACGCCGTGCTGGCCGGCAAGGGCAACTACGGCTTCAACGCCGCCAACGACACCTACGGCGACATGATCGAGATGGGCATCCTGGACCCGACCAAGGTGACCCGTACCGCGCTGCAGAACGCCGCTTCCGTGGCCTCGCTGATGCTGACCACCGAAGCCATGGTGGCCGAGGCGCCGAAGGAAGAGTCCGGTGCTGGCGGCATGCCTGGCGGCATGGGTGGCATGGGCGGCATGGGCGACATGGGCATGTAATGTCGCTCCTTGCCTGAGGCTCCAGGCCGTCGTTGCAAGGGCTTGTCGTAGCGCTGCTACTGTCTGCGCCCTTGCGCCTAGGCCTGAGCCTCATGCGGCGTCGAGTGTCGTCACAGGCACTCGACGGCAAACAAAAAACCCCGCAACGCGCAAGCGCTGCGGGGTTTTTGTTTGGGCCTGGCGCAGGCTCAGGCAGCGCGCAGGCGGGTCAGCAGGCCGGCGGTGGAGCCGTCCAGGCCCGCGAGGTCGCCGCTGGCCAGGCGTGGCTCGATGTCGCGCGCCAGCACCTTGCCGAGCTCCACGCCCCACTGGTCGAAGCTGTTGATGCCCCAGAGCGAGCCGCTGACGAACACGCGGTGCTCCTGCAGCGCGATCAGCGCACCCAGGCTCTCGGGCGTGAGCCGGTCCAGCAGCAGGAAGCTGCTGGGCCGGTTGCCGGTGAAGTGGCGGTGGCCGCCCGCGTCGCTCTTGCCCAGCATCAGGGCCTGGGCCTGGGCCAGCGCGTTGGCCAGCAGCTGGGCGTGGTGGCCGTCGAGCGCGTGCGAGGCCTGGCGCACGGCGACGAACTCCAGAGGAATCACGTCCGTGCCCTGGTGCAGCATCTGGAAGAAGGCGTGCTGGCCGTTGGTGCCGGGCTCGCCCCAGAGCACCGGCGAGCTGCCGAAAGGCAGGGCCTGGCCGCGCAGGTCCACGCGCTTGCCGTTGCTCTCCATCTCGAGCTGCTGCAGGTAGGCGGGCACGTAGCGCAGCGCGCTGTGGTAGGGCGCGATGTTGCGGCTGGTGAAGCCGTGGAAGTTGCGGTACCAGAGGTCGAGCAGGCCCAGGCGCACCGGCAGGTTGGCTGCCAGCGGCGCCTCGCAAAAATGGCGGTCCATCGCGTGCGCGCCGGCCAGCAGCGCGCGGAAGCCCTGGGCGCCGATCGCGATCGCGAGCGGCAGGCCGATCGCCGACCACAGCGAGTAGCGACCACCGACCCAGTCCCAGAAGCCGAAGCTGGTGGTGATGCCGAAGGCGCGCGCGGCCGCTACGTTGGTGGTCAGCGCGGCGAAATGCCGCGCCACGTCACGCCCGCCGCCTTGCTCGAACCAGCGCCGCGCCGAGCGCGCGTTGGTCAGGGTCTCGGCCGTGGTGAAGGTCTTGGACGCAATCAGGAACAGGGTGCTGGCGGGCTTGAGCCGGGGCAGCAGGGCCGCCAGCTCGTGGCCATCGACGTTGGAGACGAAGTGAAAGCGCTTGCCCGGCACCACGAAATCGTCCAGGGCCGCCACCGCCATCTTCGGCCCCAGGTCGGAGCCGCCGATGCCGATGTTGACCACGTCGGTGATGGCGGCGTCGGCGCGCACCTGCTCGGCATAGGCCAGCATGGCCTCTCGCGTGGCGAGCATCTCGGCATGGTGCGCCGCCAGCCCGGCCGGGGCGCCGGGCGGCAGCTCGTCGGGCGCGCGCAGCAGCGTGTGCAGCACGGCGCGGCCCTCGGTGGCGTTGATCGGCTCGCCCGCGAACATGGCGTCGCGGTGTTCGGCCAGGCCGCATTCGCGCGCCAGCTGCAGCAGCAGCGCCTCGGCCTGGTCGTCGATGCGGTTCTTGGACAGGTCGGCGAACACATGAGGCGCCTTCTGGCTGAAGCGCTCGAAGCGCTGGGCGTCGGCGGCGAAGGCCTCGCGCAGGTCGAAGCCGCGCACTTGTTGGAAATGCTGCTGCAGCAGCGCCCAAGCGGGCGTCTGGTCGCAGCGCGGCCGGTTCATGGCATCCATGGCGTCCCCCTCAGGCCGCGAGCAGCAGTTGTTCGAGCTTGACCGCGTCGACACAGAAGGCGCGTATGCCCTCGGCCAGCTTCTCGGTCGCCATGGCATCCTCGTTGAGCGCGAAGCGGAAGCCCGCCTCGTCGTACTGCACGGGCGGCAGGTCCATGGCCCGAGCGGCCTCGGCGTCGAGCGCGCGCGTGAGCGGCGCCTCGCTGGCCGCCAATGCGCTCAGCAGCTCGGGGCTGATGGTCAGCAGGTCGCAGCCGGCCAGGGCCTGGATCTGGCCCAGGTTGCGGAAGCTCGCGCCCATGACCTCGGTGGCGATGCCGAAATGCTTGTAGTGGTTGTAGATCTGGCGCACCGACTGCACCCCTGGGTCGTTGGCGCCCGCCTGGGCCGCCTCGTCCCAGGCCGCGCCGGCCGACTTCTTGTACCAGTCGTAGATCCGCCCCACGAAGGGCGAGATCAGCTGCACCTTGGCCTGGCCGCAGGCCACGGCCTGGCAGAACGAGAACAGCAGGGTCAGGTTGGTGTGGATGCCGCGGCGCTCGAGCTGGGCCGCCGCCTGTATGCCCTCCCAGGAGGCGGCGACCTTGATCAGCACGCGGTCGATGTGCACGCCCTCGGCCTGGTACATCTCGATCAGGCGCTCGGCCCGCGTCACCGTGGCCTGGGTGTCGAAGCTCAGGCGCGCGTCGACCTCGGTCGACACCCGGCCCGGGATCAGCGACAGGATCTCGCAGCCAAAGCGCACCAGCAGCCGGTCCATCACCTCCGGCAGCGGCTCGCCGCGAAAGCGCGCCACGGTCTCGCGCAGCAGCGGCGCGTACTCGGCCTTCTGCACGGCCTTGAGGATCAGCGAGGGATTGGTCGTCGCGTCCTGGGGCTGGAATTGGGCCAATTGCCGGAAATCACCGGTGTCGGCGACCACGGTGGTGAACTTTTTCAGGGTGTCGAGCTGGGTCATGCTTGAATTATCGATGAAACAAAGTTACATTCCAAGCTCAATTTTCATGTAACCGGCAAACAACCATGTCTTTCGATCTCGTTTTCTTCGGCGGCACCGGCGATCTGGTGTGGCGCAAACTCATGCCCGCCCTGTTCCAGGCCTTCCGCCACGGCTCGCTGCCCGAGGGCGGGCGCATCATCGGCGTGGCGCGCGACGACCTTAGCGACGCCCAGTACCGCGCGCTGATCCAGTCGCGCTTCGCCGAGGTGGAGGGCGCCAAGCGCCCCAGCGCCGAGGAGTTCGCGCGCTTCGCCGAGCTGCTGCACTATGTGCGCGTGGACCTGTCCAACCCGGCCGACTACGGCCGCCTGGCCGAGCGGCTGCGCGAACGCAACGCCGAGACCGTGGTGATGTACCTGGCCACCGCGCCCGCGCTGTTCACCACGGTCTGCGAGGAGCTCGCCGCGGCCGGCCTGAACACGCCGCAGACCCGCATCGTGCTGGAAAAGCCGCTGGGCCACGACCTGGCCTCCAACCGCGCCATCAACGCCAGCGTGCGCCAGGTGTTCGAGGAGCGGCAGGTGTTCCGCATCGACCACTACCTGGGCAAGCCGGCGGTGCAGAACCTGTTCGCGCTGCGCTTCGGCAACGCGCTGTTCGAGCCACTGTGGCGGCGCGAGACCATCGCCAACATCCAGATCACGATCGCCGAGGAGCTTGGCGTGGAAAAGCGCGGCGCCTTCTACGAAAGCACCGGCGCGCTGCGCGACATGGTGCAGAACCACGCGCTGCAGCTGCTGTGCGCGATCGGCATGGAGCCGCCGATCAACGCCCATGCCGACGCCATCCGCGACGAGAAGCTCAAGGTGCTGCGCTCGCTGAAAGCCTGGACGCCCGAGACCTTGTCGCAACATGTGGTGCGCGGGCAGTACGCGGCGGGCGGGGTGAACGGCCGCAGCATGCCGGCCTACCGCGAGGAAAAGGGCGTGAGCCCGACCAGCCGCACCGAGACCTTCGTCGCGCTGCGCACCGAGATCGCCAACTGGCGCTGGGCCGGCGTGCCCTTCTACATCCGCACCGGCAAGCGCCTGGCCGCGCGCGAGGCCCATATCGTGGTCAACTTCCGCCCCACCCCGCACGCCATCTTCCAGACCCCGCGCGGCGCCGCCAACCAGCTCGCGATCCACCTGCAGCCCAAGGACGGATTGGAGCTGCACCTGTTCGCCGAAGGCCAGCACCAGCGCCAGGCGCGCGGCACGGCGCAGATGCTGAGCCCCGCCCACCTGGACCTCGACTTCGACAAGCGCTTCGGCACCGAGCGCGTGGGCGCCTACGAGCGCCTGCTGCTCGACGTGCTGGACGACCGGCTCAACCTGTTCGTGCGCAGCGACGAGCAGGAAGAGGCCTGGCGCTGGGTCGAGCCCATCCTCGATCACTGGGCCCGCGACACCGAGGGACCGCGCCCCTACGCCACCGGCACCTGGGGCCCGAGCGCGGCCAGCGCGATGATCGCGCGCGACGGCTTCTGCTGGAGCGAGGAGGCGTAAGCTTCGCGCCCAGACACACCATAACGAATAACGGAAGGATCCGAGTGAGCACCATGCTGGACCGAATCAGGGCTTCCCTGCCCTCGCTGGCGCCTGCCGAGCAGCGCGTGGGCAAGCTCGTGCTGGCCGACCCGCGCGCCTTTGCCAAGCTGCCGGTCACCGAGCTGGCCGACATGGCCCATGTGAGCAAGCCCACCGTGGTGCGCTTTTGCCGCAGCATGGGCTACGACGGCCTGTCCGACTTCAAGCTCAAGCTGGCCGGCAGCGTTAGCGAGGGCGTGCCCTTCATCCACCGCAGCGTGGACGCCGACGACAAGACCAGCGATGTGCTGGTCAAGGTGATCGACAACACGGTGGCGGCCTTCCTCAAGTACCGCAACGACGCCAGCAGCTACGCGCTCGAGAAGGCTGCCGAGGCGCTGGCAGCCACGCACAAGACCGGGCGCCGCATCGAGTTCTACGGCGTCGGCAACTCGGGCATCGTGGCGCAGGACGCGCAGCACAAGTTCTTCCGGCTCGGCGTCAACGCCATCGCCTACAGCGACGGCCACATGCAGGTGATGAGCGCCTCCATGCTGGGGCCCGGCGACTGCGTGGTGGTGATCTCCAACTCGGGCCGCACGCGCGACCTGATGGACGCCTGCGACATCGCGCGCAAGAACGGCGCCACGACCATCGTCATCACCGCCTCGGGCTCGCCGCTGGCCAGCGCCGGCCACATCCACCTGGCGGCCGACCACCCCGAGGGCTACGACCGCTACAGCCCCATGGTCTCGCGCCTCCTGCACCTGATGATCGTCGACGTGCTGGCCACCTGCGTGGCGCTGCGCATCGGCGGCCAGCTGCAGCCGATATTGCGCGAGATGAAGAACAACCTGCGCAACAAGCGCTATACCTGAGCAGGCTGCTGAGCAGCGGCGCGCTGCCGCCGCTACTTGATGGCGATGTACCTGAAGGGCATGGCGTTGTCCGCCAGCTGCACCAGGGACACGCGCCGGCTCACGCCCCAGGCCAGGGCCTGCTGGTGCAGCGGCAGGTGGCCTATATCCGCGGCGTGCAGCTCGAAGGCCTCGCGGATCAGGGCGTTGCGGCGGGACCGGTCGGGCTCGGACTGGATGCGGTGCATCAGTTCGTCGACGCGCGGGTTGCAGTAGCCACCCAGGTTGTACTGGCCCGCGCCCTGCTCGTCCGGGCAGGCCATCAGGGCATTCAGCGCGTTGTGCGCATCGTAGGTGCCGGGCGCCCAACCGAGCAGGTAGAAGCTGGTGTCGCGGCGCAGCAGCTTGGGGAAATAGCCGCTCTTGGGCTGGACCTGCAGGCGGATGCGCACGTTGATGCGGGCGAGCTGGCTGGCCACGGCCTGGCAGATGCGCGCGTCGTTGACGTAGCGGTCGTTCGGGCAGTCCAGGTCCAGCTCGAAGCCCTGGCCGTAGCCCGCCTGGGCCATCAGCTTGCGCGCCGCCGCGAGGTCGTGCGGCAGGCGCTTGTTGAGCGCGCTAGGGAAGCCGTTGATGCCCGGGCCCACCATCAGCGCCGTCGGCGTGGCCGCGCCGCGCATCACGGCCCGGCGTATGGCCTCGATGTCGATCGCCTGGTAGAAGGCCTGGCGCACGCGCCGGTCCTTGAACGGGTTGCGGCCCTTGACGCTGGCGTACAGCAGCTCGTCACGCCACTGGTCCATGCCCAGGAACAGGGTGCGCAGCTCGGGCCCGGTGACCACGCGCGCCGCGGCCGAGGCATTGACACGGGCGATGTCTTGCACCGGCACCGGCTCCATCACCTCGACCTCGCCCGACAGCAGGGCCGCCACGCGCGCCGCGTCGTCGCGGATCGGCAGGAAGACGATCTCGGCCGCGTTGCCCTCGATCTCCCCCCAATAGGCGGCGTGGCGCACGAACACGGTCTTCGCCTCGGGCAGACGCTCGCGCAGTCGGAACGGCCCCGTGCCATTGGCGCGGAACGAGGCCGCGTTCTCTATGCCCTGGCGCCGGTCCACCGGCCTGAGCGCCTGGTTGGTCTCGCACCACTTGCGGCTCATGATGTAGAGCTGCGAGAGCAGCTCGGGCAGGATGGGGTTGGGCAGCCGGGTCTCGATCTCCACCGCGAAGTCGCCAAGCTTGCGCACCTCCCTGATCTCGTTGAGGTGGCTTCGCATGTCGGAGCCCTCGCCGGCCGCGCGCTGGAACGAGAACACCACGTCGTCGGCACCGAAGGGCGTGCCATCGTGAAAGCTCACGCCCTGGCGCAGCTCGAAGCGCCAGACCAGGGGCGAGGTCTGGCGCCAGGCGGTGGCCAGCGCCGGCATGAGGCTGAGGTCCTTGTTGCGCCCCAGCAGCGGCTCGTAGACATTGCCGGTCAGGCTCAGCTGCAGCGACTCGTTGAGCGAATGCGGGTCCATGGAGAGCGCGTCGCCCTGGTTGGCAATGCGCACGGTGTTGGCCGCCGCGAGGCCGGCAGCGGCCAGGATGCCGCACATCAGGGCCCGGAACGCGGCGGACAGGAGGTTCATGGCGCGCCCATCGATCGCCGCCGCTCAGGGCTGCTGCAGCGGCATGGCCGCCTCGACCAGGCTGGCATGCAGGGCGGCGCCCAGCGGCAGGATCTCGTCGTTGAAGTCGTAGCGGCTGTTGTGCAGCACGCAGCTGCCTTCGCCACCCTGGCCGATGCGCAGGTAGGCGCCGGGCTTGACCTGCAGCATGAAGGAAAAGTCCTCCGCGCCCATGCTGGGCTCGAGCTCGTGCAGCACATGCTCCTCCCCGACCAGGGCCTGGGCCACTTCGGCCGCAAAACGCGCCTCGGGTTCGGGATTGATGGTGGCGGGGTACATGCGCTCGTAGTTCACCGTGGCCGCGGCGCCGAAACCCAGCGCCACGGCGCCGCACAGGTCGTGCAGGCGCTGCTCGACCAGGTCGCGCACCTCGGCGCTGAAGCTGCGCACCGTCCCGACCAGGGTGGCCTTGCCGGGAATCACGCTCATGGCGCCCATGTCGCCCGCCTGCATGGCGCACAGGCTGATCACGGCGCTGTCCATGGGCCGCACATTGCGCGCGACGATGCTCTGCACCGCCGTGATGACATGGCCCGCGACCAGCACCGGGTCCACGGTCTGGTAAGGATGGGCGCCATGGCCGCCGCGCCCCGTGATCTCTATCGTGACGCGGTCGGACGCCGCCATCATCGGGCCCGCGTTGACGCCGACCTGACCCGGCAGCAGGGCCGGCCAGTTGTGCATGGCGTAGACCGACTGCACCGGGAAGCGCTCGAACAGGCCCTCCTCGATCATGCGGCGCGCGCCGCCGAAGCCTTCCTCGCCGGGCTGAAAAATCAGCACCGCCGTGCCGTCGAAGTCGCGCGTGGCCGCCAGGTAGCGCGCCGCGCCCACCAGCATGGCCGTGTGGCCGTCGTGGCCGCAGGCATGCATGTGCCCCGGCCTGGCCGACCTCCAGGCGAAGTCGTTGTGCTCGGTCAGGGGCAGGGCATCCATGTCGGCGCGCAAGCCCAGCATGGCGCCGCTGGAGCGGCTGCGGCCGTGGATCACGCCCACCACCCCGGTGCTGGCGATGCCGGTGTGCACCTCGTCCACGCCGCAGAGCTTGAGCGCCTGGGCTACGCGGTTCGCGGTGTAGACCTCCTCGAAGCCGAGCTCGGGATGGGCATGCAGTTCGCGCCGCAAGGCCGTCAGCTCGGGATGCAGCTGCGCGATCTGCGCGAAGGCACGTCCGTGGACCCGCAGGCGCGGCGCCGACATCTCAATCGCCCTCCACCCGGCGCACGCGCGGGCAAGTCTTGGGCTCGACCGTGACCCAGGCGATCACGGCCGGCAACGGGCAGCGCAGTCTGAAGGCAGGCATGAATCGGCGCGGTGCAGCGACGAATTCATGCTAGCAGAGCCTGCGCGCGGGCGCACAAGGGTTTCCTTGAAGGCGTGGCGAGCTGCGACAAGGCAGGAAGCACCCGCGCAATTGAGTAGGGTGAGGGGTTACCCCCTCAGCCCTCTCACACCACCGTACGTGCGGTTCCGCATACGGCGGTTCAAGCGGAACACTGGAGGTGCTGGTGGATGGACACCAGCG
>NZ_SCMM01000053.1:0-30903 GCF_005503345.1 Ramlibacter sp. 2FC | reverse complement strand
CGCAGTCGCCCGCGAAACCCTTGCCTTCGGCTAACTCTTCCCCTTGCCGGGCGAGTAGAGGACTTTCACCTCCGAGTGGGTGCGCCCTGCCGGGCGCACCGCAAAAAAGCCCGGCCCTGGCGGGCCGGGCTTGGCAGCGCCGGGCGCGCCCCGGGTCAGAAGTTGTCGAGCACCGCGCCCTTGCTGGCGCTGGCCGCATTGAAGGCGAACTTGGCCTGCACGCCGCGCGTGTAGCGCGGCGCCGGCGCGGTCCAGCCTTCGCGGCGGCGGGCGATCTCGGCCTCGGCCACGTTCAGCTCCAGCTTGAGCTGGTGCGCGTCGATGGTGATGGAGTCACCCTCCTGCACGAAGGCGATGGTGCCGCCCACGGCGGCCTCGGGCGCCACGTGGCCCACCACCATGCCCCAGGTGCCGCCGGAGAAGCGCCCATCGGTGATCAGGCCCACGGACTCGCCCAGGCCGGCGCCGATCAGCGCGCCCGTGGGCGCCAGCATCTCGGGCATGCCCGGACCGCCCTTGGGGCCCAGGTAGCGCAGCACCATCACGTCGCCGGCCTTGATCTTGCCGTCCAGGATGGCCTGCAGGGCGGACTGCTCGTCGTCGAACACGCGCGCCGGGCCGGTGATGACCGGGTTCTTCAGGCCGGTGATCTTGGCCACCGCGCCTTCGGGCGAGAGGTTGCCCTTGAGGATGGCCAGGTGGCCCTGGGCGTACATGGGGTCGCTGATCGGGCGGATCACGTCCTGGTCGGCCCTTGGCTGGTCCGGCACGTCCTTGAGCACCTCGGCGATGGTCTGGCCGGTGATGGTCAGGCAGTCGCCGTGCAGCAGGCCGGCGTTGAGCAGCAGCTTCATGACCTGCGGAATGCCGCCGGCCTTGTGCAGGTCCACCGCCAGGTACTGGCCGCTCGGCTTGAGGTCGCAGATCACCGGGGTCTTCTTGCGGATGCGCTCGAAGTCGTCGATGGTCCACTCCACGCCGGCCGCGTGGGCGATGGCCAGGAAGTGCAGCACGGCATTGGTCGAGCCGCCGGTGGCCATGATCACGGCCACGGCGTTCTCGATCGCCTTCTTGGTCACGATGTCGCGCGGCTTGATGTCCTTCTTGATGGCCTCGATCAGCACCTTGGCCGACTCCTTGGCCGAGTTCACCTTCTCGTCGTGCGGGTTGGCCATGGTGGAGGAGTAGGGCAGCGAGATGCCCAGGGCCTCGAAGGCGCTGGACATGGTGTTGGCCGTGTACATGCCGCCGCAGGAGCCGGTGCCGGGGATGGCGCGCTTCTCGATCTCCTTGAGGTCCACGTCGCTAAGCTTGCCGGCGGCGTTCTCGCCCACGGCCTCGAACACGCTGACGATGTTCAGGTCCTTGCCCTGGTAATGGCCGGGCAGGATGGTGCCGCCGTAGACGTAGATGGCCGGCACGTTGGCGCGCAGCATGCCCATCAGGCCGCCGGGCATGTTCTTGTCGCAGCCGCCGATCACGACCACGCCGTCCATCCACTGGCCCTGCACGCAGGTCTCGACGCAGTCGGAGATCACTTCGCGGCTGACCAGGCTGTACTTCATGCCCTCGGTGCCCATGGCCATGCCGTCCGAGATGGTGGGCGTGCCGAACACCTGGGCGTTGCCGCCGGCCTCCTCGATGCCGGCGATCGCCGCGTCGGCCAGCTTCTGCAGGCCCGAGTTGCAGGGCGTGATGGTGCTGTGGCCGTTGGCCACGCCGACCATGGGCTTGACGAAGTCGCTTTCCTCGTAGCCCATGGCGTAGTACATGGAGCGGTTGGGCGCACGCGACTTGCCCTGGGTGATGTTCTGGCTGCGGCGGTTGATGGGTTGGATGGGAACGACTTTGCTGTCTGCCATGGTGGGCCTCTGGAAAGTGGAGGTGGGCCGTGCCGCTCTGGGCACGAAGGTTCGCAGGCGAGAGTATGCGTCCTGCAGATTCGGTGTTCAAATATATTTTTAAGTATCAATTAATATGTGACGCATATGAGTGATGCCCTGGTCGAATTGCGCCTCTGGCGCCAGTTCCTGACGGTGGCCGAGGAGCTGCACTTCGGTCGCGCCGCCCGGCGGCTGCACATGACCCAGCCGCCGCTGACCCAGGCCATCGCGGGCCTGGAGAGGCTGCTGGGGCTGCGCCTGCTCGAGCGCACCAAGCGCAGCGTGCAGCTCACGCCGGCCGGTGCCGCGCTGCTGCCCGAGGTGCGCGAGCTTTTGGCGCGCGCGCAGGCCCTGCCGGCCCATGCGCGCGCCGCCGCCGCGGGCGAACTGGGGCGGCTGCGCCTGGCCTTCGTGTCCACCGTCGGCTTCGACCTGCTGCCGCGCTGGGTGCGGGCCTTCCGCGAGCAGTTTCCGCGTGTGCAGCTGGAGCTGATCGAGGCCACCGGCGACGTGCAGCTGCAATTGCTCGAGCGCGGCGAGATCGACGCCGGGCTGATGCTGCACTCGCCGGGCTTCGTGCCGCCGGGCCTGGCGCACCTGGCGATCGATGCCGAGCCGCTGGTGCTGGCCCTGCCCGAGCAGCATGCGCTGGCCGCGCAGCGCGCGCCGGCCTTGCGCGCCGTGCTGGCCGAGCCGCTGGTGATCTTTCCGCGCCGCATCGTGCCCTCTCTTTACGACGCGATCTTCGGCCTCTACCACGCCGCCGGCCAGACCCCGCAGGTGGCGCAGGAGGCGATCCAGATGCAGACCATCGTCAACCTGGTGTCGGCCGGGCTGGGCATCGCCTGGGTGCCCGAGAGCGTGACCCAGTTCCAGCGCCCGGGCGTGGTCTACCGCCAGGTGCGTCCCGAGCCGCCGGCCGGCGTGCCGGGCTGCGAGACCAGCCTGGTCTGGCTGGCCTCCTCGTCCAGCAGCGTGCTGGACGGCTTCCTGAGGTTCGTGCGCGGCGGCGAGGCGACGGGCGCCTGAGGCCGGGGGCTGTGCTGCGCCTTGTTTGCGCCAGGTCAAAAGCTCGGTCGTTCGTATGCATAAAAATGCATCAACCGGATGTGATGCTTGAATTATGTTGCGCACTCAGCCGGTTCCCCTCACAGAAACGATCCGCAGGAGCACACCATGAGCGCAGAACACAGCGAAGCGATCCGCAGCGATGCCTTTGTCCAGGTCCGCTACGACGACGCCATTCCCAACAATGTCGACCTGTCCTCCGACAAGCAGCTGCAGCGCGCGCTCGAGGCCTGGCAGCCCAACTACCTGGACTGGTGGAAGGACATGGGCCCCGAGGGCTTCCAGGGTGCCGAGGTCTACCTGCGCACCGCGGTCGGCGTGGACCCCAGCGGCTGGGCCAAGTTCGGCCATGTCCGCATGCCCGACTACCGCTGGGGCATCCTGCTCGCGCCCAGGGAAGAGGGGCGCACCATCCCCTGCGGCCGCCACAAGGGCCAGCCGGCCTGGCAGGAGGTGCCGGGTGAGTACCGCGCCCTGCTGCGCCGCCTGATCGTGGTGCAGGCCGACACCGAGCCGGCCTCGGTCGAGCAGCAGCCCCGGTGCTGCGCGTGGTCGATGGGCGCTTCGTCACCGAGCAGGTGCCGGCCCTGCGCGCCATCAACAGCCGCCTGCTCGACGACTACATCGCGGACTGCCAGGGCGGCATCGACCGCTGGAACAAGGCCGTGGAGAAGGCCGGCATCGCCTTCAGCTTCAGCCAGCCGCACAAGGGCTTCAACCGCCGCATCGGCGAGTTCGCCAAGTCCCATGTGAGCCCCGAGGGCGAGCTGCTGTCGGCCGAGGCCTGGCAGGCGCGCCGCAGCGAGTGGCTGTGCAGCGACGAGGACCACGCCTACATCGCCTCGCTGATGAAGCCCTGCGTCGAGCCCGGCAAGTACGCGAGCTGGATCGCGCCGCCACGCGTGGGCACCAACAACCAGCCGCAGGACTTCGAGTACGTGCGCATAGAGCGCAGCTGATGCGCATGGCTTGCGTGCACAATCGCAGCCCATGCTGATTCACCCCCAGATCGATCCCGTCGCCCTGCAGCTGGGCCCCCTGGCCATCCACTGGTATGGCCTGACCTACCTGGCCGCCTTCGGGCTGTTCCTGCTGCTGGGGCTGAGGCGCCTGCGGCACGAGCCCTACGCCTCGCTGGCCGGTCCCGCCGCCTGGGGCCGCAAGGACGTGGAGGACATCCTGTTCCTCGGCGTCATGGGCGTGGTGCTGGGCGGGCGCATAGGCTACTGCCTGTTCTACAAGCCGGCCTATTACCTGGCGCACCCGCTCGAGGTGTTCGCGGTCTGGCAGGGCGGCATGAGCTTCCACGGCGGCATGCTGGGCGTGGTCGCGGCCATGGTCTGGTTCGCCCACTCGCGCCGCAAGCCCTTCTGGCAGGTCATGGACTTCGTCGCGCCCTGCGTGCCCACGGGCCTGGCCGCCGGCCGGGTCGGCAACTTCATCAACGGCGAGCTGTGGGGCCGGGTGGCCGATCCCGCGCTGCCCTGGGCCATGCTGTTCCGCGGCGCGGGCGATCTGCCGCGCCATCCGTCCCAGGTCTACCAGTTCCTGATGGAGGGCCTGCTGCTGTTCGTGCTGCTGTGGCTGTACGCGCGCCGCCCGCGCCGTAGCGGCCAGGTGGCGGCGGCCTTCCTGTTCGGCTACGGCGTGTTCCGCTTCATCGCCGAGTTCTTCCGCGAACCCGACGCCCACCTGGGCCTGCTGGCGCTGGGCATGAGCATGGGCCAGTGGCTGTGCCTGCCCATGATCCTGGGCGGGGCCGGCCTGTGGTGGTGGGCCGGGCGGCAGGCGCCGCCGGCGGCGGCGCGCGCCTGAGCCGGCGCGAAGGCAGGGGCGGCCGGTTCGCGCCGGCGGTTGCTTTTTCGCTTGCAGCGGAGCAGACTGAAACGGGGTTCAGTCGATGTCGCGGCCCGTGGATGGTGCGGGCGGAAAGCGAGCGCAGCGATGAAAGAGAAAGAGCTCAGGTTGGCGGTCGTCTTCTTTGGCGGCGTGTCGCTCGCGATTTACCAGCACGGGATCAACCGCGAAATTCTCAACCTGGTCCGAGCGTCCAAGGTCTGCCACCGCGATAAGTCGCTTGAAGGCGGGGGGCCATCCAGCCCGGGCATTCATGATCACTATCCGGACGAGCCGGAAAGCTCGACCGGCAACGTCTACCTCGAGTTTCTGGAGTCCCTGGGCCAGGACATCGACCTGCGGGTCATTGTCGACGTGATCGCGGGCGCCTCCGCGGGCGGCATCAACGGCGTGGCCCTGGCCACGGCGCTGGCCCACGACCTGAGCCTGATGCCGATCACCGACATGTGGCTTCAGGAGGCCGACATGCTCAATCTGCTGGCGCCCGAGGCCAGGGCGAGGCTGTGGAGCAAGTGGTATTTCTGGCCCCTGGTCCAGCCCCTGCTCAAGCGGCTGGACCGCGAGGGCCTGCTGCCGGGCCCGGCCGACGCCGAGATGAAGGAGCGGGTGTCGGTGTTCCTGCGCTCGCGCTGGTTCAAGCCGCCGCTGGACGGGCGCCGCCTGACGGCGCTGATGCTCGATGGCCTGGCGGCGATGGGCAAGTCGGGGGCGGCGTCGGAGTCGCTGCTGCCCACGGGCACGAGGCTGGATCTGCTGATCACGGTGACCGACTTCAGGGGGCTGGACCGGCCCATCTTCATCCACGACCCGCCGGTGGCGCATGAAAGAGAGCATCGCCACATTCTTCATTTCGGTCTCGACCATCTGCGAACCGGCCATCTGAAGAGCGACTTCGACGTCGACAACCTGCCTTCGCTGGCCTTTGCCTGCCGGGCCACGGCGTCCTACCCGGGGGCCTTCCCGCCGGCCCAGGTCCGCGAGATCGACGACATCCTGGCCGAGCGCCACCGGCCCTGGCCTGCGCGCACGTATTTCCTGGAGCGCAATTTCAAGCGCTACCACGAGCTCGGCGAGAACCCCGAGGAGGCGGTGCTGGTCGACGGCAGCGTGCTCGACAACAAGCCGATCACGGCCTGCGTGGAGGCCATACGCACCCATGGCGCCTACCGCGAGGTCGATCGCCGCCTCGTCTACATCGACCCCCGTCCGAAACGCGACACCGTGATGGCTGGTCGGGGCGTGCCGGGCTTTTTCGCCACGCTGCGCGGGGCGCTGTCGGACCTGCCGCGCCACGACCCCGTCTACAACGAACTGGCCGTGATCAGCCGCCACAACCGGCAGGCGCGGCGCCTGAGGGCGTCCATCCTCGACTCCCGCTCCCATGTCGCCAAGATGATCGAGCAGTTGACCGAGGGCCGGCTCAAGGGCAGCTTCACGGCCGACGACCTGCGGTACTGGCGGCTCTCGGCGCTCAAGCTGTTGTCCGGCACGGCCATCGTGTTCGATTCCTGGATGCGCTCCATCGTTCACGAAGGCCTGGATTTCATTGTCCAGATCGTCGTCAGCGCCTGCCAGTACAGCGCAGATTCGCGCGAAGCGCGCCGGGTCCAGGAAACCATCGAGGAATGGGCTAGAAACCGGGGCATCATCTCCGCTTCCTATTCCTGGCCCCAGGGCCTGCACGAGTATGCGGAGCTGCCCCCCTCTGGAAAAATCATCGGGGACTTCGCGGTGGTCTACAAGAAGCGGCGCCTGAATTTCGTCCTGCACGAAATCAACGACCTCTACCCGCAAGTGTCGGAGGATGGCTCCCGTGTGGCCGACCCCGAGTCGCTCGATCTGCTGAAAATCAAGGTGCAGAAATGCATCGACGAGCTGTCGGTCTATGACGGCATCAATTTCCTGAGCCGCCAGGCGGTCGCCATGTGCCGGCAGCTGTTCCTCGGCAGGTTTGCCGACGAAAAGCCCAACATCGTCTATGGCGATCTCGATCTCCTGGGGCAAGAAGACATCGACCAGATATCCAAGCTGGTCGACCGGCTCGGCGAGGAATGCGACATGGAGCGGTCCATGGACAACGCCGATGCGGTGCTGGCATCCCCTCTGCTCCAGGGCCTGGCCGAGCGCTGCCGCATCGCCATCCTGACCGGCTATCTGGGCTACATCTACTGGGACACCATCCTGCGGCCGACCGCGAGCGCCCTGTCGCTGGACGCCGGGCCGATCGAGGAGATCCTGATCGACCGCATCAGTCCGGAAGACGCGACCACGATCGCGCTCTACGACAAGAAAGAGGTGCTGATCGGCGGCACGTTCGCGGGCTTTGGGGGTTTTCTGAGCCGCTCGATCCGCGAGAACGACTACCTCTGGGGCCGGCTCCATGCGGTGGATCGGCTGTTCGACATCCTGGCCAGCACGGTGCCCGCCAAGATGCTTCGCGATCTCGATTTCCGCGCCCTCAAGAAGCGCGCGTTCGAATGCGTGCTCGAGGAGGAGGCCGGGCGGCTCAAGTTCGTGCCGGAATTGATGGCGCAGGTCAAGGAGGCCGTCGCGCGGCTTTGACGCCCGCCGCCGCGTGCCAGGAGAGGAAAGCGAGCGCAGCACAATGAAGGAAAAAGAGCTCCGGCTGGCTGTGGTCTTTTTCGGCGGCGTGTCGCTGGCGATCTACCAGCATGGCATCAACCGCGAGATCCTGAACCTGGTCCGTGCGTCGAAGATCAGCCACCGCGACAAGTCGCTGGAGGGCGAGGTCAGGTCGTCCAGGTTTCATGATCACTATCCGGACGAACCCGAGCGCTCGACCGGCGAGGTCTACCTCGAGTTTCTGGAGACCCTGGGGCGGGACATCGACCTGCGGGTGATCGTCGACGTGATCGCGGGCGCCTCCGCCGGTGGCATCAACGGCGTGGCCCTGGCCACGGCGCTGGCTCACGACCTGAGCCTGATGCCGATCACCGACATGTGGCTTCAGGAGGCCGACATGCTCAATCTGCTGGCGCCCGAGGCCAGGGCGAGGCTGTGGAGCAAGTGGTATTTCTGGCCCCTGGTCCAGCCCCTGCTCAAGCGGCTGGACCGCGAGGGCCTGCTGCCGGGCCCGGCCGACGCCGAGATGAAGGAGCGGGTGTCGGTGTTCCTGCGCTCGCGCTGGTTCAAGCCGCCGCTGGACGGGCGCCGCCTGACGGCGCTGATGCTCGATGGCCTGGCGGCGATGGGCAAGTCGGGGGCGGCGTCGGAGTCGCTGCTGCCCACGGGCACGAGGCTGGATCTGCTGATCACGGTGACCGACTTCAGGGGGCTGGACCGGCCCATCTTCATCCACGACCCGCCGGTGGCGCATGAAAGAGAGCATCGCCACATTCTTCATTTCGGTCTCGACCATCTGCGAACCGGCCATCTGAAGAGCGACTTCGACGTCGACAACCTGCCTTCGCTGGCCTTTGCCTGCCGGGCCACGGCGTCCTACCCGGGGGCCTTCCCGCCGGCCCAGGTCCGCGAGATCGACGACATCCTGGCCGAGCGCCACCGGCCCTGGCCTGCGCGCACGTATTTCCTGGAGCGCAATTTCAAGCGCTACCACGAGCTCGGCGAGAACCCCGAGGAGGCGGTGCTGGTCGACGGCAGCGTGCTCGACAACAAGCCGATCACGGCCTGCGTGGAGGCCATACGCACCCATGGCGCCTACCGGGAGGTCGATCGCCGCCTGGTCTTCGTCGACCCCCGCCCGAGGCGCGACTCCGCGACGGCGGGGCGGGGCGTGCCGGGCTTTTTCGCCACGCTGCGCGGCGCGTTGTCGGACCTGCCGCGCCAGGAGCCCGTCTACAACGAGCTGGCCGTGATCAGCCACTACAACCGCCAGGCCCGGCGCCTGAAGGCCACCATCCTGCACGCCCGGCCCCATGTCGAGAGGATGGTCGAGCAGCTGACCGAGGGCCGGCTCAGGGGCAGCTTCACGGCCGACGACCTGCGGCACTGGCGGCTGGAAGCCACCAAGGTGATGTCCGGCACGCCCATCGTCTTCGATGCCTGGCAGCGCTCGCTGGTTCTCGAAGGCCTGGATTTCATCGTCCAGCTCGTTGCCGGCGCCTGCCGCTACGCGGCCGACTCGCGCGAGGCGCGCCAGGTGCAGGAGATCATCGAGGCATGGGCCGTGCACGAGGGCATCCTGGCCTCCAGCTATGTGATCCCCGCAGGCCTTTACGAATATGCCGACCGGCCGATCTTCACGAAGATCGTCGGCAACTTCGGCGTGATCTACAAGAAGCGGCGGCTGCACTTCGTGTTGCACGAGATCAACGACCTCTACCAGAACCTGGCGCAGGACGGCGGCGTGCCCGATCCGCAGGCGCTCGACCTGCTGAAGATCAAGGTGCAGAAATGCATAGACGATCTCTCGGTCTACGACGACATCGGCTGCCTGAGCCGCCAGGCCCAGGCAGCCTGCCGGCGCCTGTTCGTCGGACGGCTGCTGCCTGGGCCGCCGCAGGCCGGCGAAGACCAGGGGCTGGGCCCGCAGGACATCGCGGACCTGTCGAAGCTGGTGGAGCGGCTCGGCCAAGAGTGCGACATGGAGCGCATGATGGACAACGCGGACGCCGTGATCGCCTCCCCCCTGCTGATGAACCTGGGGGAGCGCTGCCGCGTCGCGGTACTGACCGGCTACCTCGGCTACTTCTACTGGGACATCATCCTGCGCCCGACGGCGAGCGCGCTGTCGCTGGACGCCGGCCCGATCGAGGAGATCCTGATCGACCGCATCAGCCCCGAGGATGCGGCGACACTCAGGTTCGAGGACAGCAGGGACGTGCTGATCGGCGGCACGTTCGCGGGCTTCGGCGGCTTTCTGAGCCGCGCTATCCGCGAGAACGACTACCTCTGGGGTCGGCTCCACGCGGTGGACCGGCTGTTCGACATCCTGGCCAGCACGGTGCCGGCGAACCGGCGCGGGGAATTCGATCTCCGCGCCCTCAAGAAGCGCGCCTTCGAATGCGTGCTCGAGGAGGAGGGCGCGCGGCTCAGCCTTGTGCCGCAGCTGCTGGCGCGTCTGCGCGAGGCTGTCGCGCGGCTTTGAACCGGCTGCCCTGGCGCCGGTGGCTGCGCTGTGGCAGCAGCCGACCTGGGGTTTGTCTGGATGAGAGCAGGGCTTGCGCTGTCGTTCTCATCGATTCATAATTACGCGTAATTATTGAATATTACAGCGCCTGAATCCCACACTCCTGCCTTTGTCCCTGCCATGCGCCCGGTCCACAACTCGCTCCACGACGAAGTCGCCGCCAAGCTGCGCGAGCTGATCTTCGGCGGCGAGCTGCTGCCCGGCAGCTTCGTCGACGAGGCGGCGCTGTGCGAGCGCTTGGCCATCTCGCGCACGCCGCTGCGCGAGGCGCTCAAGGTGCTGACGGCCGAGGGCCTGGTGCGCCACGAGCCGCGCCGCGGCTGCTTCGTGAACCAGGTCACCGAGCAGGACCTGGACGAGATCTTCCCCGTCATCGCCCTGCTCGAAGGGCGTTGCGCCTACGAGGCCACGCGTAACGCCAGCGACACCGACATCCAGGCGCTGGAGACCCTGCACGAGCGCCTGACGCGGCATGCCAGGGCGCGGCGCATCAACGACTACTACGAGGCCAACTACGCGATCCACGAGGCCATCATCACGCTGGCCGACAACCGCTGGCTGGCCCAGGTGATCGCCGACCTGCGCAAGATCCTCAAGCTCGCGCGCCTGCAGCAGCTGCATGCGCCGGGGCGGCTCGAGCAATCGCTGGCCGAGCACCTGGCGGTGTTCGAGGCGCTTAAGGCGCGCGACGCCGAGGCCGCCGAGCAGGCCATGCGCAACCACCTCACGCGCCAGCGCGAAGCGCTGCGCGAGCTCGCACGCAGCAGCAAGAGCCGCGTGCTGGCGGCATGACATCTCAGTAAACCGCAGAGAAGGGCAGGGCCATGAACACCTCGGAATGGATCAGTCGCAGCGTCTCCAGATTGTTGCCGGGCGGCGCATCGGGCGCCGGCAAGGCGTCCTCCGGCGCAAGCCGCAAAGCCGCGGGCGGCGAGGCGGCGCCCGACGGCCGTGCTGGCCAGCCTGCCGCGGCGCCGCAGGCGCGCTCCACGCGCGAACGTCTGGGGGCCACGCTGCGCCACAAGGAGGAGGCCTTGTCACCGCGCGTGCTGCGCCGCACGCTGACCGAGTTGCAGGCCATCATCGACCCCAATGTCAGCGAGGTCGAGGGGGGGCGGCGCGCCAAGGCGGTGGCGGCTTGGTATGCCGGGGCCACGCCGGAGCGCCGCCGCGACTGCTGGCTGCTGATGAGCGAGATGTTCGTGGCCGACGCGCAAAAGGCCAAGATCGCTCAGGCCCAGTTCGCCGCAGCCCTGGGCACGCCCGATGAGGCTGTGGCCGAGGTGCACTTCCGCCGCGCCACGGTGTCGCCGCGCCGAAGGCTGCTCCAGCGCTTCAGCGTCTACCCCGGGGGCATCCAGTTCCTGGTGAACCTGCGCGCCGAAATGCAGCCCTATCTCAAGGCCGACAAGCGCTTGCTGGCGCTGGATGTGGAGATGGAATACATGTTCTCCACCTGGTTTGACGTGGGCTTTCTTGATCTGCGCCGCATCAGCTGGGATTCACCCGCGTCGCTGGTGGAAAAGCTGATCAAGTACGAGGCCGTGCACGACATCAAGAGCTGGGCCGACGTGAAGAACCGGCTCGACTCCGACCGCCGCTGCTACGGTTTTTTTCATCCGCGCCTGCCCGATGAGCCCTTGATTTTCGTGGAAGTGGCGCTGGTGGACGACATGGCCGACAGCATCACACCGCTGCTGGACGAATCCGCCGCAGCCGCGGACCTGAACCGCGCCACCACGGCGATCTTCTACTCCATCAGCAACACCCAGACGGGCCTGCGCGGCGTGAGCTTTGGCGATTCGCTGATCAAGCGCGTGGTCGAGACGCTCAAGGCCGAGTTTCCCCAGCTCAAGACCTTTGCCACCCTGTCACCGATCCCCGGTTTTCGCGCGTGGCTGGGCAAGAACATGGCGGCCGTGTTGGAAGGGCTGGACGACAAGCACCTTGCCGAGCTGGGTTCTGCCGTGGGCTTTGCGCCACCTGCCGCCACCCATGTGTTGTCGGCTATCGACAAGCCGCTGGATTTGTCCGAATCCTCTCCGCTACGCCGCTTTTTGCTGCACGCGGCCGCCTGCTACCTGGGCCGGGAGTTGACAGACGGCAAACCCACGGACCCGGTGGCCCGCTTTCACCTTGGGAACGGTGCAAGGGTAGAGCGGCTCAACTGGGCCGGCGACCCTTCGCCCAAAGGCTTGAAGCAGGCCTATGCCCTGATGGTGAACTACTTGTATGACCTCAAACGCCTGGACAAGCATCGCGCGATGCTGGTGCAGGGCAAGATTCCGGTGTCGGGCGGCATCGAAGCCTTGTACCTTTAAGAGATCGCTTTTTTGATTCAACGACGACAGGAGACAAAAATGAACCATAGCCTTCAAAGGCGTGATGTGTTGCGCGCCGCTGTGGCCAGCGTGGCTGCTTATGCGCTGCCGGGCCACGCCCAGTCGGGCTGGCCGGCCAAGCCGGTGACATTGATCGTGCCCTTCCCGGCCGGTGGCGGCACCGACGCCTTCGCGCGGCCCATGTCGGCCCAGTTCGCGCGCCTGACCGGCAAGCAGCTCATCGTCGACAACCGCGGCGGCGCCGGCGGCACCCTGGGCGCCAGCCTGGCGGCCAAGGCCCAGCCCGACGGCTACACCCTGTTCATGGGCGCGGTGCACCACACCATCGCGCCCAGCATGTACCCGCGCCTGGACTACGACCTCGAGCGCGACCTGGTGCCGCTGATCCAGGTGGCCAGCGTGCCCCAGGTGCTGGTGGTCAACCCGAAGAAGGTCTCGGCCGCCAACTTCCAGGAGTTCATGGCCTATGTGCGCAAGAACCCCGGCAGGCTCAACTACGGCTCGGCCGGCGGCGGCACCTCGCACCACCTGGCCGGCGAGCTGTTCAAGCTGCAGACCCAGAGCTTCATCACCCATATCCCCTACCGCGGGGCCGGCCCGGCCCTGCAGGACCTGATCGCGGGCAACGTGGACATGATGTTCGACGGCCTGGGCTCCTCGGCCAATCACATCAAGGGCGGCCGCATCAAGGCCCTGATGGTCTCGGGCACCAAGCGCAGCCCGGCCTTCCCCGACGTGCCCTGCGCGGCCGAGCTGGGCCTGCCGGACTACACGGTGAGCACCTGGTACGGTGTCTGGGCGCCCAAGGGCACGCCGGCCGAGGCCCAGGCCCGTGCCATCGAGGAAATCCGCAAGGCCTGCAGCACCGACGAGGCCAAGGCGGTCTGGGCCGGCCAGGGCGCGGAATTCCCCAACCTCACCGGTGCGCAGTTCGACGCCTTCATCAAGGCCGAGATCCGCCGCTGGGCGCAGGTGGTCAAGGCCTCCGGCGCCAAGCTCGACTAAGGCGGGCGACGCATGGGAACGCCGCGCGGCATGGGACGGGTCGACTGTGAGGTGCAGGGCGCGATCGCCCTCGTGAGCCTGTCGCATCCGGCCAAGTTCAACGCCATGTCGCGCGCCATGTGGCGCGAGCTGCGCGCCCTGTTCGAGGACCTGCCCGCACGCCCCGGCCTGCGCTGCGTGATCCTGGGCGGGGAGGGCGGTCATTTCTGCGCCGGCGGCGACATCGCCGAATACCCGGCGTTCCGCTTCGACCCGGCCGGCCTGCGCGACTTCCACGAGAGCGAGGTCTGGGGCGGCCTGGAGGCCCTGCTGCGCTGCGAGCTGCCCATCGTGGCCCGGATCGAGGGCCACTGCATGGGCGCCGGCCTGGAACTGGCCAGCTGCTGCGACATCCGCATCGCGGCCGCCTCGGCCCGCTTCGGCGCGCCTATCGCGCGGCTGGGCTTTCCCATGGCGCCGCGCGAGGCCCAGCTGGTGGCGCGCGCCGCGGGCCAGGCGACGGCGCGCGAGCTGCTGCTCGAGGCCGCCGTGCTCGACGCGCCCGAGATGAAGGCGCGCGGCTTCCTGAACCGCGTCGTGCCCGATGCCGAGGCCGCTGCCCAGGCCCTGGCCAGCGCCCGGCGCATCGCCGCCTTGGCGCCCCAGGCCGCGCGCCTGAACAAGCGCACCCTGCGCGCGCTGGAGCCGGTCCCGGCCGCGCCTGCGCAGGCCGAGGCCGCGCTGCAGGCCCTGGTCGACCAGGCCTACGACTATGCCGACAGCGCCGAGCATCGCGAGGGCATCACCGCCTTCCTGGCCAAGCGCCCCCCTGTCTTCTGAGTTTTCATCACCCCGTCCCGACCATGAACAACCACAACCTGTTTGCCGCTCTGCGTGCGGCCTTCCCGCAAGACCTCGACGCCGTGGCCGTCGAGACCGACCAGGGCCTGCTGTATTCCTGGCGCGACCTGGACCGCGCCACCGCCATGCTGGCCAACCTGCTCGATTCGCTGGCCCTGCCCGCGGGCAGCCGCATCGCAGTGCAGGTCGAGAAGTCGGTCGAGGCCATGATGCTCTACCTGGCCACGCTGCGCGCTGGCCACGTGTTCCTGCCGCTCAACACCGCCTACCAGAGCGCCGAGATCGAGTACTTCATAGGCAACGCCGAGCCCGCCGTCGTGGTCTGCAGCCCGAAGAGTTTCGGTTGGGTCAGCAAGATCGCCTTCAAGGCCGGCACCCGCCATGTGTTCACCCTGGGCGAGGACCGCAGCGGCAGCCTGCTCGAGCGTGCCGCGCATTTCGGCGACCAGCACCAGCCCGCCTTGCGCGCCGCGGACGATCTGGCCGCCATCCTCTACACCAGCGGCACCACCGGGCGCAGCAAGGGCGCCATGCTGACGCACGGCAACATGCTGTCCAACGCGCTCACGCTCAAGGGCTACTGGGGCTGGAGAACGCCCGAGGAAGGCGGCGACGTGCTGATCCACGCGCTGCCCATCTTCCACGTGCACGGCCTGTTCGTCGCCATCCACGGCGCGCTGATCAACGGCAGCAAGATGATCTGGCTGGCCAGGTTCGACCCCAAGCAGGTGCTGCAGCACATGCCGCGCGCCACCGTGTTCATGGGCGTGCCCACGCTCTACGTGCGCCTGCTGGCCGAGCCCGGCCTCACGCGCGAGGTGGTGAAGAACATGCGCCTGTTCGTCGCCGGCTCGGCGCCGCTGCTGCTCGAGACCTTCAACGAATGGCGCGAGCGCACCGGCCACGCCATCGTCGAGCGCTACGGCATGAGCGAGACCGTGATGCTGGCCTCCAACCCCTACCGCCCCGATCCGCGCCACGGCAACCAGGACGAGCGGCGCGGCGGCACGGTGGGCTTCCCGCTGCCGGGCGTGAGCCTGCGCGTGGTGGGCGAGGACGGCCGGCCCCTGCCCGCGGGCGAGATCGGCGGCATCGAGGTCAAGGGGCCCAACGTGTTCAAGGGCTACTGGCGCATGCCCGAGAAGACGGCCGAGGAGTTCACCGCCGACGGCTTCTTCAAGACCGGCGACGTGGGCCGGGTCGACGAGCACGGCTATGTCTGCATCGTCGGCCGCAGCAAGGACCTGATCATCTCCGGCGGCTACAACGTCTACCCGGCCGAGATCGAGGGCTACATCAACGAGATGCCCGGTGTGGCCGAGAGCGCACTGGTCGGCGTGCCGCACCCGGATTTCGGCGAGGTGGGGGTGGCGGTGGTCATCCCCAAGGCCGGCACCGGGCTGGAGCCGGAGCGCGTGATCGCCGAGCTCAAGTCCCGGCTGGCCAACTTCAAGATTCCCAAGCGCTGTTTCGTGGTCGAGGAGCTGCCGCGCAACACCATGGGCAAGGTGCAGAAGAACCTGCTGCGCGAGCAGTACAAGGCCTTGTTCGCCTGAGCCGGGCCGTCGCCCAAGACCGAAGCCCGGCCAGGTCCGGGCTTTTTGCTTGCGGCCCGCCGCGCGGTGGGCGAGCGCTCAGCGCAGCACCAGCACCGGCACGTGCGAGTGCGTGAGCACCTGCTGGGTCTCGCTGCCCAGCAGCAGGCGCTTGATGCCCTTGCGGCCGTGCGAGGCCATGACGATCAGGTCCACGCTGTGCTTCTTGGCCGCCGCGATCAGCGCGTCCGACACCACGTCCGACTTGGCCGTCAGCGCCTTGACCTTCACGCCCTTGGCCTCACCGGCCTTCTTGACGGCATCCACCACCGCCTGCCCATCCTCGGCCCACTGCTGCTCCACGCGCGCCACGTCCTGGGCTGACAGCGGGATCGAGCCCTCGAAATAGCTCTGCGGGTAGCGGGGAATCACCTTCAGCGCGACGAGCTCGGCGCCAGACAGCGCGGCCAGCGCAATGGCGCTGCTGACAGCCTTTTTCGAGAGCGTGGAGCCGTCCGTGGCGACGAGGATGCGCTTGTACATGCTGTTCTCCTTTTGTTGATGGAATGCTCAGGGTAGCTTTTACGGCAACTTGCGGCTTGATGCAAATCAAGGCAATCGCCAGTGGTTTCGCTAAGCTGTCGCCGATGATGGAAAGCGCCGCCCTGCCAGCCCCCAGCCCCCCCGGCCTGTTCGGCGCCGGAACCGAGGGCGCCGTGGCGGCCGAATCGTCTGAGCTGGCCGTGCTCGACGATCCCCAGGAGTGGCCGGCCTTCAGCCAGCCGCTGCAGGGCCGGCCGGGCGACTGGACCTCGCGCGTGGTGTTCGAGGGCATGCACTGCGCGGCCTGCGCCGTCACCCTGGAGGACGCGCTGCGCGCGGTGCCCGGCGTGCGCGCGGCCGAGGTCAGTGCCGCGAGCCGGCGCGGAACCATCGTCTGGAGCGAGGCCGAGACCCGGCCCTCGCGCTGGATGCAGGCGGTGCGCGCGGCGGGCTACAGCGCGGTGCCGGCCAACGATGCCCTGGCCGGCGAGCGGCGCCGCGCCGAGTCCCGGCGCGCGCTGTGGCGCTGGGGCGTGGCGGGCCTGTGCATGATGCAGGTCATGATGTACGCCACGCCGGCCTATGTGGCCGAGCCCGGCGAGATCACGCCCGACATGCAGGGCCTGCTGCGCTGGGCCTCCTGGGTGCTGACGCTGCCGGTGCTGCTGTTCTCCTGCGCGCCCTTCTTCGCCAGCGCCTGGCGCGACCTGCGCCAGCGCCGCGTGAGCATGGACCTGCCGGTGGCGCTGGGCATGGGCATCACCTTCGCCGTCAGCTCGCTGGCCACCTTCGAGCCGGCCGGCCCGTTCGGCGCCGAAGTCTATTTCGACTCGCTGACCATGTTCGTGTTCTTCCTGCTGACCGGGCGCTGGCTGGAGCTGCGCCTGCGCGACCGCACGGCCGGCGCGCTGGAGTCGCTGATGAACCGCCTGCCCGACAGCGTGGAGCGGCGCGGCGCGGGCGGCCGCTTCGAGCGCGTGGCAGTGCGCCGCCTGGCGGCCGGCGACGTGGTGCGCGTGCTGCCGGGCGAGGCCTTTCCCGCCGACGGCACGGTGCTCGAGGGCCAGACCCTGGCCGACGAGGCCCTGCTGACCGGCGAGTCGCGGCCGCTGCCGCGCGGCGAGGGCGCGGCCGTGATCGCCGGCAGCCACAACCTGGCGGCCCCCGTGCTGGTGCGCGTGGAGCGCACCGGGGCGCAAACGCGCTTCGCCCAGATCGTGGCCCTGATGGAAAGCGCCTCGGCCAGCAAGCCGCAGCTGGCCCGGCTGGCCGACCGCATCGCCAAGCCCTTCCTGATCGCCGTGCTGCTGGCCGCGGGCGCGGCGGCGGCCTTCTGGTGGCCGCAGGACCCGGGCCGCGCCCTCATGGTGGCGGTGGCCGTGCTGATCGTGACCTGCCCCTGCGCGCTGTCGCTGGCCACGCCGGCGGCCATGCTGGCCGGTGCCGGCCAGCTGGCGCGCCGCGGCGTGCTGCTGCGCCGCCTGCAGGCCCTGGAGGCCCTGGCCTCGGTGGACCAGCTGGTGTTCGACAAAACCGGCACGCTGACGCGCGACGCCCTGGTGCTGGGCGCGGTGCGCACGCGGCCCGGCCTCACGCGCGGCCAGGCCCTGGGCCTGGCGGCGGCGCTGGGTCGCCAGTCGCTGCATCCAGTCTCGCGCGCCCTGGTGGCGGCCGGCGAGTCCGAGGCGGCTGACGAGGCCCGGGCCTGGACCGTCGAGGGCCTGCAGGAGGCGGCGGGCCAGGGCGTGGCCGCCACGCTGCGCCGCACCGGCCAGGCGCCACTGTCCCTGCGCCTGGGTTCGGCTGCTTTCTGCGGCGTGGCGTTGCCGGCCAGCGACGCGCCCCAGGCCTGCCTGAGCGACGACCAAGGCTGGCTGGCCAGCTTCGAGCTGCGCGAGGAACTGCGCCCCGACGCCGCCACCGCCGTGGCCGCCTTGCGCGCCCAGGGCGTGGCCGTGAGCCTGCTGTCGGGCGACGGGGCCGAGGCCGTGGCCCGCGTGGCCCAGGGCAGCGGCATCACCGAGGCGCGCGGCGGCTGCACGCCGCAGGACAAGCTGGACTTCCTGCGAGCGGCCCAGGCCCGTGGGCGCCGCGTCGCCATGGTCGGCGACGGCCTGAACGATGGCCCGGTGCTGGCGGGCGCCCATGTCTCGTTCGCCTTCGGCCAGGCCGTGCCGCTGGCCCAGGCGCAGTCCGACTTCGTGGTGCTGGGCGAGCGCCTGGCCGAGGTGCCGCAGGCCCTGGCCCTGGCGCGCCGCACGCTGCGCGTGGTGCGCCAGAACCTGGCCTGGGCGGCGCTCTACAACGCGGTCTGCGTGCCGCTGGCGGTGGCGGGCTGGCTGCCGGCCTGGCTGGCGGGCCTGGGCATGGCCCTGAGCTCGCTGGCCGTGGTGCTCAACGCCCTGCGCCTGGCGGCGCCCCTGGAGAAGACCTGATGGACATCCTGTTCCTCTTGATTCCGCTGTCGGTCGTCCTGGTGTTCTTCATCCTCGGTGGGCTCTGGTGGGCCATCCACCAGGGGCAGTTCGAGGACGTCGAGGCCGAGGGCCAGCGGATTCTTCGGCACGATTGATTTGCATCAAGGCCGGCGCGGCGAGGTCCGGGGACACTCGGACCGGGTTACTAGAGAGGTAAGCATGAATTTTGTCCCTGCGCGAGCCGGCACCTACAACGACACCGTCGTGCGGCAGTTCGCCGTCATGACCGTGGTCTGGGGCGTGGTCGGCATGCTGGTCGGCGTCATCATCGCCGCCCAGCTGACCTGGCCGGAGCTCAATTTCGGCATTCCCTGGCTCAGCTACGGCCGCCTGCGGCCGCTGCACACCAATGCCGTGATCTTCGCCTTCGGCGGCTGCGGCCTGTTCGCCGCCTCCTACTACGTGGTGCAGCGCACCTGCCACGTGCGCCTGTTCGGCGAGAAGCTGGCGGCCTTCACCTTCTGGGGCTGGCAGCTGGTGATCGTGCTGGCCGCGGTCTCGCTGCCGCTGGGCTACACCAGCGGCAAGGAGTACGCCGAGCTCGAGTGGCCGATCGACCTGCTGATCACCCTGGTCTGGGTGGCCTACGCCGTGGTCTTCTTCGGCACCGTGGGCACGCGCAAGGTCAGGCACATCTACGTGGCCAACTGGTTCTTCGGCGCCTTCATCCTGGCCGTGGCCCTGCTGCACCTGGTCAACAGCGCCGCCATCCCGGTCGGCTTCATGAAGTCCTACTCGGCCTACGCCGGCGTGCAGGACGCCATGGTCCAGTGGTGGTACGGCCACAACGCCGTGGGCTTCTTCCTGACGGCCGGCTTCCTGGGCATGATGTACTACTTCATCCCCAAGCAGGCCGAGCGCCCGGTCTACTCCTACCGCCTGTCCATCGTCCACTTCTGGGCGCTGATCTTCACCTACATGTGGGCCGGCCCGCACCACCTGCATTACACGGCGCTGCCCGACTGGACCCAGTCGATCGGCATGCTGTTCTCGCTGATCCTGCTGGCGCCCAGCTGGGGCGGCATGATCAACGGCATCATGACCCTGTCGGGCGCCTGGCACAAGCTGCGCGACGACCCCATCCTGCGCTTCCTGATCGTCTCGCTGTCCTTCTACGGCATGTCGACCTTCGAAGGCCCGATGATGTCGATCAAGACCGTCAACGCGTTGTCGCACTACACCGACTGGACCGTGGGCCACGTGCACTCGGGCGCCCTGGGCTGGGTCGGCCTGGTGACCATGGGCAGCATGTACTACCTGGTGCCGCGCCTGTTCGGCCGCAAGCAGATGTACAGCGTCAAGGCCATCGAGGTCCACTTCTGGGTCGCGACCATAGGCATCGTGCTCTACATCGCCTCCATGTGGATCGCCGGCGTGATGCAGGGCCTGATGTGGCGCGCGGTCAATACCGACGGCACGCTGACCTACACCTTCGTCGAGTCGGTCAAGGCGACCTTCCCGTTCTACGTGCTGCGCCTGCTCGGCGGCCTGCTGTACCTGGCCGGCATGCTGATCATGCTGTGGAACACCGTCAAGACCGCCACCGCCGGCCGCTCGGTCGCCGTGGCCATCCCGGCCGCTGCGGCCCATGCCTGAGGAGGAGCACGCACCATGGCCAACCAGACAAGCAGCGGCGGTCTGTCGCACGAGAAGATCGAGACCAACAACTTCCTGATGATCGTGCTGATCCTGATCGTGGTCGCCATCGGCGGCCTGGTCGAGATCGTGCCGCTGTTTTTCCAGAAGTCCACCACCGAGCCGATCGCCGGCCTCAAGCCCTACACGGCGCTGCAGGTCGCCGGGCGCGACGTCTACGTGCGCGAGGGCTGCTACAACTGCCACTCGCAGATGATCCGGCCGTTCCGCGCCGAGACCCTGCGCTACGGCCCTTACTCGGTGGCCGGCGAGTTCGTCTACGACCACCCCTTCCAGTGGGGCAGCAAGCGCACCGGCCCCGACCTGGCGCGCGTGGGCGGGCGCTACAGCGACGAATGGCACCGCATCCACCTGAACAACCCGCGCGACGTGGTGCCGGAGTCCAACATGCCATCCTACCCCTGGCTGGAGAAGACCACCGTCGACGCGGCCGCGCTGCCGGTCCACATGAAGGGGCTGCGCAGCCTGGGCGCGCCCTACAGCGACGAGCAGATCGCCAAGGCGGCCGAGGAGGTCCAGGGCAAGAGCGAGCTCGACGCCGTGATCGCCTACCTGCAGGTGCTGGGCATTCACCGCAAGTGAAGCCGCGCGAAGGACAGAACATGGACATCAACACCCTGCGCTCCGCCGTCACCGTGGCGGCCCTGATCGCCTTCCTTGGCATCTGCGTCTGGGCCTGGTCGCGCCGCAACCAGGCGGGCTTCGAGGAGGCGGCCCGGCTGCCTTTCGGCCAGGACTGAGGCCCGAACATCCAAAGGAAAACAATGAGCGACTTCGTCAGCAACTTCTGGTCGGTCTACGTGGCGGGCATCACCCTGGCCGGCATCATCGCCTGCCTGCTGCTGCTGTGGTTCAGCGGCAAGGCCAAGGCCATGACCGCCAACGACAACACCACGGGCCATGTCTGGGACGGCGACCTGCGCGAGATGAACAACCCCCTGCCGCGCTGGTGGGTGTGGCTGTTCATCATCACCGTGGTGTTCTCGCTGGCCTACCTGGCCATGTACCCGGGCTTGGGCAGCTTCGCCGGCAAATACGGCTGGAGCCAGGCCGGCCAGTACCAGGCCGAGGTGGCCAAGGGCAACCAGGAGGTGGCGCCGCTGTACGCGCGCTTCACCGGCATGAAGCCCGAGGACGTGGCGCGCGACGCCCAGGCCATGGCCATAGCCGACCGCCTGTTCATGAACAACTGCGCCCAGTGCCATGGCGCCGACGCGCGCGGCAGCAAGGGCTTCCCCAACCTCGCCGATGGCGACTGGCTGCACGGCGGTGCGCCCGACAAGATCAAGGAAACCCTGGTCCAGGGCCGCGCCGGCAACATGCCGCCCATGGCGGCCGCCGTGGGCACGCCCGAGGACGTGCGCAACGTGGCCCACTACGTGCTGAGCCTGTCCGGCAGCCCGCACGACTCCTTGCGCGCGGCCCTGGGCAAGTCCAAGTTCGGCGCCTGCGCGGCCTGCCACGGCATGGACGGCAAAGGCAACCCCGCGCTGGGCGCGCCCAACCTGAGCGACGACATCTGGCTGCATGGCTGGGGCGAGAACGCCATCGTCGCCATGATCAACCAGGGCAAGCTCAACCAGATGCCGGCCCAGGCCGGCAAGCTGACCGAAGACCAGATCCATGTGCTGACCGCCTATGTCTGGGGCCTGTCGAACAAGAACGCGCGCAGGGCGCCCTGAGGGGGGTGTCCTTGCAGCCGTCCCTTTCGACGTGTTCGCTGCACCGCGCGGCAAAGGCGTGCGCGGGCAGGCCGCAGCGCTTCAATGAGGGCGATCGCCGCTGCGCGGCGACTTCCCTGCGGTGCTCGGTCTGGCGGCCCGTCGCGCAACTCGCTTTGTTCGCTTCGCTCGCGCCGCTCAAACAAGCGCGACGAGTCAGTTCACGAAGCGCGCTGCGCGCGCGGCCGCCAGACCTGCGCTCCTCGGCGCCCTCAAGGCGCGCTGCGACCTGCCCGCACACGCCTTTGCAGAGGCATGGTTGGCGAGCCACTAGTCCAGCGAAACGGGGAAATCGGCTGTGCGTGAGTGCCTGGCAGGGCCGCAATCGAGGCGGCGGGCGCAGCCGGGTTGGACACCCGGCGAGCACGGCAACGACGAGTGCGGCCCTGCCAGGCACTCACCCGCAGGGCCGGGGTCGCAACGACCGCATGGCGGCGTTGCGCACCTTGCCAAGGCGGCCAGCCTTGGCTGCGGCGCGCGCCTTGCCCTGCGCCCGTTGCGACCCCGGCGCACAGCCGATTTCCCCGTTTCGCTGGACTAGCAGCGAGCGCCGCGGTGTCACTTTGCCGCGGCAGGCGGTGTCCGGTGGGGGCGATTTGTGTGGCGGCGAGCATCGCAGTGGAGTCGGCGCAACGCGCCGACCGCCACAGTATGAGCCCCCGCCGGATACCGCCTGCCGCGGCGCGTGGTGTAGCGCTTGCCAAGACCTTGAGAAGGGCAGCCCGTGAAGCCCAACCAGAGGACGACCACTGCGCGGGTCATCCCCATCGTCGCCGCGCCCGCGGCCGACGAGGTGATGGTCTCGCTCTACGAGGCGCAAAAGAAGATCTACCCGCGCAGCGTCTCGGGCCTGTTCGCACGCTGGCGCTGGGGCCTGGTGATCCTGACCCAGCTGGTCTTCTACGGCCTGCCCTGGCTCGAGTGGGGCCAGCGCCAGGCCGTGCTGTTCGATCTGGGCCTGCGGCGTTTCTACATCTTCGGCCTAGTGCTCTACCCGCAGGACTTCATCTACCTGGCGGCTCTGCTGATCATCTCGGCCATGGCGCTGTTCCTGTTCACCGCCGTGGCCGGCCGCCAGTGGTGCGGCTACGCCTGCCCGCAGACGGTCTACACCGAGCTCTTCCTCTGGATCGAGCGGCACCTCGAAGGCGACCGCCAGGCCAGGATGCGGCTCGACGCTGCGCCCCTGTCGGCCTCCAAGCTGGCGCGCAAGGGCGGCAAGCAGGGGGTCTGGGTGCTACTCTCGCTGTGGACCGGCTACAGCTTCGTCGGCTATTTCACGCCGATCCGCGAGCTCGGCCAGTCCTTCCTGCAGCTGGGCACGGGGCCCTGGGAAACCTTCTGGGTCCTGTTCTACGGCTTCGCCACCTACGGCAACGCCGGCTTCCTGCGCGAGCAGGTCTGCAAGTACATGTGCCCCTACGCGCGCTTCCAGAGCGCGATGTTCGACCGCGACACCTTGATCGTGAGCTACGACGAGGCGCGCGGCGAGCCGCGCGGCGCGCGCTCGCGCAAGGCCGACCCGAAGGCGCTGAACCTGGGCGACTGCATAGACTGCACGCTGTGCGTGCAGGTCTGCCCCACCGGCATCGACATCCGCAAGGGGCTGCAGTACGAATGCATCAGCTGCGCCGCCTGCGTCGATGTCTGCGACAGCGTGATGGACAAGATGGTCTACCCGCGCGGGCTGATCCGCTATTCGACGCAGAACGCCGTGGCCGGCGGCTGGACGCGCGCGCAGCTGCTGCGCCGCGTCTTCCGGCCGCGGGTGCTGGTCTATGCCGCCATCCTGGGCGCGGTGAGCCTGGCCCTGCTGGCCAGCCTGTGGCTGCGCACGCCGTTCAAGGTCGACGTGGTGCGCGACCGCGCCGCGCTGGCGCGCATCGTCAGCGGCGGGCGGATCGAGAACGTCTACCGGCTGCAGATCATGAACGCCACCGAGCGCCAGCAGCAGTTCAGCATCGCGGCCCAGGGCCTGCCCGGCCTCGCCGTGGTGAGCGGCGACAGCGCGACCGTGGAGGCCACCCAGTCGCTGTGGCTGCCGGTGCGGCTGCAGCTGCCCTACGGCGCGGCATCCGCCGGGTCGCACCCGATCCAGTTCCAGGTGAAGACTCTGGACGGCGCGGGGCAGGTGAGTGAGAAGTCGGTGTTTCTGGTTCCGAGGTAAGGAGTGCTCATGCAGGACAGACAAGCGCAACCCTGGTGGAAACACGGCCATGTCTGGCTGCTGATCGCCGGACCGGCCATCGTGGTGGTGGCGGGCTTCGTCACCCTGTTCCTGGCGCTGCGCACGCCCGACCCGGTGATCGGCGGCCATGGGCCGGCCCAGCAGGCCGGGCAGGCCGCCCTGGCGCCGGCCCTGCAGGCGCGCAACCATGCCGCCACCGGCGTGCCCGCCCAGCCGGCTGCGGCGCGGCCCTGAGGCCCGGCTCGACAAGGAGGCCTAGATGCTCGCAAGACGCTGGATGTGGATCGCCTGGCCGGCCTTTCTGGTGGCCGGCGTGCTCGAGATGCTGGTGTTCGCCATGGTCGACCCCGAGGACCTGCACTGGTTCGGCCAGCCGCTGGCGTTGTCGCGCCTGGGCGTCTACACGCTGGCTTTCTTCGTGTTCTGGCTCATGACCATGGCCTCGAGCGCGCTGACCACGCTGCTCTCGCTCTCGCCGTTCGAGGTGAACCGCTGCCCGGTGCCGCCGGACGCACGGCCCGAGGACTGTGCCAGGCAGGAAGGCTGCCGCTGAGGTCTGGAGGGCCGGAAGGGGCGGGCGCAGCCCGCCTTACTGGCAGGACTGGTTGTTGACGATGCGCTTGAGCGCCTCGGTGTCGAGGATGCGCACATGGCGCTGCTTGACCTCGACGATGCCGTCCTCGACGAACTTGGAGAAGGTGCGGCTCACGGTCTCGAGCTTGAGGCCCAGGTAGCTGCCGATCTCCTCGCGCGTCATGCGCAGGATCAGCTCGGACTGCGAGAAGCCGCGGGCATGCAGACGCTGAACCAGGTTGAGCAGGAAGGCCGCCAGGCGCTCCTCGGCGCGCATGCTGCCCAGCAGCAGCATCACGCCGTGCTCGCGCACGATCTCGCGGCTCATGATCTTGTGCACGTGGTTCTGCAGTGCCGTGACCTCGCGCGAGAGCTCCTCGATGCGGTCGAAGGGCATCACGCAGACCTCGGCATCCTCGAGCGCCACCGCGTCGCAGGTGTGGTGGTCGTGCACGATGCCATCGAGGCCGATGATCTCGCCGGCCATCTGGAAGCCCGTGACCTGGTCGCGTCCGTCCTCGGTGGCGATGCAGGTCTTGAAGAAGCCGGTGCGGATCGCGTACAGGGACGTGAACTTCTCGCCGTTGGAGAACAGCATGGCCCCGCGCTTGACCTTGCGGCGCGTGGCCACCACCTCGTCGATGCGGTCCAGCTCCTCGGGCTTGAGGCCCATGGGCATGCACAGCTCGCGCAGGTTGCAGTTGGAGCAGGCGACTTTGATGGCTTGAGGGTTCATGCGTTGGATCCGGGGCGGTGACGCGAGGGACGGTTCGCAGGGTACCCCTTTCGGAGCCGTCCGGCGGGCCGACATGCGGAAAACCTTTCTGACATGCCTCAAATTGTCGCTCGCAGCGCATGGCTGGAAGTTGATCCATGTCAAGGAACCGGAAGCGACCTGGCGGCACAGTAAGAACCATGCAAGATACCAATACAACGGGGCATGTCATCACGCCGGAGCTGTTGCGTCGCTACGACGTGCCAGGGCCCCGTTACACCTCCTACCCGACCGCCGACCGCTTCGTCGAGGCCTTCGGCGAGGCCGACTATGTCCAGGCGCTGGTGCAGCGCCGCTCGGGCGCGGCGGCCATGGCGCTGCCGCTGTCGCTCTACGTGCATGTTCCGTTCTGCGAGTCGCTGTGCTACTACTGCGCCTGCAACAAGATCATCACCAAGCACCACGAGCGCGGCGAGGCCTACCTGCGCTACCTGAGCCGCGAGATCGACCTGCACACGGCGCAGCTGGGCGTGGGGCAGAACCTGAGCCAGCTGCACCTGGGCGGTGGTAGCCCGACCTTCCTGAGCGACGCCGAGCTGCGCGAGCTGATGGCCATGCTCAGGCGCAGCTTCAACCTGGCGCCGGGCGGCGAGTACTCGATCGAGATCGACCCGCGTACGGTCGACGAGGCGCGCCTGGCCGTGCTGGCCGAGCTGGGCTTCAACCGCCTGAGCTTCGGCGTGCAGGACTTCGACCCTGCGGTGCAGAAGGCCGTGCACCGCATCCAGCCGGCCGAGCAGGTGTTCGCCCTGGTCGAGGCCGCGCGCCGGCTGGACTTCGAGTCGGTCAACGTGGACCTGATCTACGGCCTGCCCCAGCAGACCCCCGAGTCCTTCGATCGCACCCTGGCCCAGGTGGTGCAATTGCGGCCCGACCGCATCGCCCTCTATGCCTACGCCCACCTGCCCGAGCGCTTCAAGCCGCAGCGGCGCATCCTCGCGGCCGAGTTGCCGCATCCGGCCGCCAAGCTGGCCATGCTGGCGAGCGCGCTCTCGGTGTTCCCCGAGGGCGGCTATGTCTACGTGGGCATGGACCATTTCGCCTTGCCGGGCGACGCCCTGGCCGTGGCCAAGCGCCAGGGCCGGCTGCACCGCAACTTCCAGGGCTACAGCACCCAGCCGGACTGCGACCTGATCGGCCTGGGCGTGTCGGCCATAGGCCGCGTCGGCGCCACCTACAGCCAGAACGCCAAGACCCTGGAGGAGTATTACGACGCGCTGGACCAGGGGCGTCTGCCCGTGGTGCGCGGCCTGGCCCTGTCGCGCGACGACCTGGTGCGCCGGGCCGTGATCATGGCCATCATGTGCCAGGGCCAGCTCCAGTTCGAGTCGATCGAGCTGGCCTACCTGATCGACTTCCGGAGCTATTTCGCGGCCGAGCTGGAGACGCTGCGCGGGCTGCAGGACCAGGGCCTGGTCGAGCTCGGCGAGGCCAGCCTGCAGGTCACGCCCATGGGCTGGTTCTTCGTGCGCGCCGTTGCCATGGTGTTCGACCGCTACCTGCAGGCCGACCGCACGCGCGCGCGTTTTTCCAAGATCATTTAAAACGCCTGCATGCAGACATCCCTGGCGATCACGGCCGGCCTCATGGGCCTGGTGGGCGGGCCCCACTGCATCGCCATGTGCGGCGCAGCCTGCGCCGGCATAGGCAAGGCCGCCGGTGAGCGCGGCGCCTCGGCCATGGGCCTGTTTCAGCTGGGCCGCGTGGCCGGCTATGCCGGCCTGGGCGGGCTGGCGGCGGCTTCGGTGCAGGGCCTGGGCTGGCTGACCACGCAGACGGCCGTGCTCCGACCCGTGTGGAGCCTGCTGCACGTGGCGGCCGTGGCGCTGGGCCTGCTGCTGCTGTGGCAGGCGCGCCAGCCGGTCTGGCTGGACGGCACGGCGCGCCGGCTCTGGGGCCGCGTGCGCGCCCTGCACGCGTCCTGGGGGCGCGGCGCGCCGCTGGCCCTGGGCGCGCTCTGGGCCTTCATGCCCTGCGGCCTGCTGTACTCGGCCCTGCTGGTGGCGGCGCTCAGCGGCAGCGTGCTGGACGGCGCCCTGACCATGGCCTCGTTCGCGCTGGGCAGCAGCGTCTCGCTGATGCTGGGCCCCTGGCTGTGGCTGCGCCTGGGCGGCGGCGGCAGCGGCGCCTGGGGCGTGCGCCTGGCCGGCTTGGCCCTGGCGCTGAGCTCGGGCTGGGCATTGTGGATGGGCTTGGCTCACGACCAGGCGCCCTGGTGCCTGACCCCCTGAGCGCCGGGGTGCGGCACCCTACCCGGCCAGGTGCTGGGCCAGCAGCTGCGCCACGTGCACGGCCTCGCGCTGGGCGCCATCGTGGATCTGGTGCCGGCAGCTCGTGCCGTCGGCCACCACCAGCGCGTCGGGGGCCGCGCGCAGCGCGGGCAGCAGGCTGAGCTCGGCCATCTGCATCGACACCTCGTAGTGGCTGGCCTCGTAGCCGAAGCTGCCGGCCATGCCGCAGCAGCTGCTCTCGATCAGCTCGGGCCTGGCATCGGGGATCAGCCGCAGCACCTCGAGGACGGGGCTCACGGCGCCGAAGGCCTTCTGGTGGCAATGGCCGTGCAGCAGGATGGGCCGCGTCGCCGGCGCCAGGCGTGCGCGCAGGTCCTCGAGCCGGCCCGCCGCGGCCTCGCGCGCCAGGAATTCCTCCAGCAGCAGGGCCTGGCCCGCCACGGTCTGCGCGGCCTCGCCCAGGCCCAGGGCCAGGGCCTCGTCGCGCAGGGTCAGCAGGCAGGAGGGCTCGAGGCCGACGATCGCGATGCCGCGCTCGGCGAAGGGCCGCAGGGCCTCGACCAGCTCGCCTGCCTTGGCGCGCGCCTGGTCCACCATGCCGCCGGCGAGGTAGGTGCGGCCGCAGCACAGGTGGCTGCCGCCGGCCTGGTCCTTGGCTGCCACATGCACGGTGTAGCCGGCGGCCTGCAGCACGCGCAGGGCCGCGCGCGCGTTCTCGTCCTCGAAATGGCCGTTGAAGGTGTCGACGAACAGCACCACGGGACGCTCGGCGGCCAGCAGCTGCTCGCGCGTGGCGCTGGCCGGCGCGGCGTTGAAGAAGGTCCGGCGCTGCCAGGCCGGCAGGCTGCGCCGCGCCGAGATGCCGAGCCAGCGCTCGCCCAGGCGGGCCAGCGCCGGCACGCGGTTGCGCAGGTTCAGCAGCGGCGCGAGCCGGCTGGCCCAGCGCGCGTAATCGGGCAGTTGGGCGACCAGCCGGTCGCGCAGACTGTGGCCATGCTTCTGCCTGTCCTGGTGCAGGTACTCCAGTTTCATCCTGGCCATGTCCACGCCGGTGGGGCAGTCGCGCTTGCAGCCCTTGCAGCCCACGCAGAGGTCCAGCGCCTCGCGCACGGCCTCGCTGGTCAGGCCCTCGGGGCCGAGCTGGCCGCTCAGGGCCAGGCGCAGGGTGTTGGCGCGGCCGCGCGTGAGGTGCTGTTCGTCGCGCGTGACGCGGTAGCTCGGGCACATGGTGCCGGCGTCGAACTTGCGGCAGTGGCCGTTGTTGTTGCACATCTCCACGGCCTTGGCCAAGCCCTGGGCCGGGTCGCCGCCCGTGCCCGGCGCGCTGGTGCGCTCGGTCACCGGGTCGTTCTGCACGTTCCAGGCGCTCCAGTCCAGCGCCGGCTGCAGCGGGATCACGCGGTAGCTGGGCGAAAACCGCATCAGCCGCGTATCGTCCATGGGTGGCGGGTCGACGATGCGCTGCGGGCTCAGCAGCTGGCCGGGGTCGAGCTGGCGCTTGATGCGGGCTAAGGCCTCGGTGATCCGGGGCCCGAACTGCCAGGCGATCCATTCGCCGCGGCACAGGCCGTCGCCATGCTCGCCGCTGTAGGCGCCCTGGTACTTGCGCACCAGGGCCGAGGCCTCCTCGGCGATCGCGCGCATCTTGGCCGCGCCGCCCTGCGGGCCGGCCTGGCGCATGTCCAGGATGGGGCGCACGTGCAGCGTGCCGACCGAGGCATGGGCGTACCAGGTGCCCTTGCTGCCGTGGCGGCGGAACACCTGGGTCAGCGCGTCGGTGTATTCGGCCAGGTGCTCCAGCGGCACGGCGCAGTCCTCGATGAAGCTGACCGGCTTGCCGTCGCCCTTGAGGCTCATCATGATGTTGAGCCCGGCCTTGCGCACCTCCCAGAGGTTCTTCTGCGGCGCGTCCTCGCTCATCTCGACCACGCTGCCCGGCAGGCCCAGCTCGCCCATGAGCTCGACCAGCTGGCGCAGCTTCGGAAATAGCTGCGCCTTGCTGGCGCCGGAGAACTCCACCAGCAGGATGGCGTCGGGCGCGCCCTGGTTGATGCGCGGCGACAGCGCCGTGCGTATGGTCGGCGCGAAGGCGGGGTTCTGCAGCGACAGCTCGATCATGGTGCGGTCCACCAGCTCGACGGCGCTGAGCGTGCCGTCGCCGCCCAGCTTCACGATGTGCTGGGCCGCGTCCATGGCCTGGTAGAAGGTCGGGAAATTCACCACGCCCAGCACCTTGGCGCGCGGCAGCTCGGCCAGGCGCAGGCGCAGCGAGCGGGTCAGCGCCAGCGTGCCCTCGCTGCCGACCAGCAGATGGGCCAGGTTGACCGAGCCGTCGGCCGTGTAGGGCCGCTGGTTCTGGTTGTGGAAGATGTCGAGGTTGTAGCCGGCCACGCGGCGCAGCACCTTGGGCCAATGCGCCTCGATCTCGGGGCGCAGGCCCTCGGCCAGGCCGCGCAGGAAGTCGCCGATCTCCCGGGCGCGGCCCGAGGCCTGGTGGTACGGGCCGAAGTCGAGCAGGGCGCCGTCGGCCGTCCAGGCCTGGGCGCCAAGCACGTTGTGCACCATGTTGCCGTAGGCGATGGAGCGGCTGCCGCAGGAATTGTTGCCGGCCATGCCGCCCAGCGTGGCCTGGGCGCTGGTGGACACGTCGACCGGGAACCACAGGCCATGGGCCTTCAGTGCGGCGTTCAGGTGGTCCAGCACCATGCCGGGCTCGACCTCCACCTGGCGGTTCGCGACGTCGAGGTCCAGGATGCGCCGCACATGCTTGCTGTGGTCTATCACCAGGCCCGCGCCCACGGTCTGGCCGCACTGGCTGGTGCCCCCGCCGCGCGGCACGATGGGCACGCCCAGGTCGCGGCAGATGGCCAGGGCCAGGGCCACGTCCTCGGCGCTTTGCGGCACGAACACGCCGATCGGCATGACCTGGTAGATCGAGGCATCGGTGGCGTAGCGGCCGCGGTCGGCTGCGCCGAAGCGCACCTCGCCGCGGGTCTCGGCGGCCAGGCGCGCCGCCAGGCGGGCGGCGACTTCGTTGCCCATGCGGGCGGTCTGCTCGTAGAGCTTGTCGGCGGAGCGGGCGAGGGCCTGGGGCAGGGG
>NZ_SCMM01000052.1:0-31074 GCF_005503345.1 Ramlibacter sp. 2FC | reverse complement strand
TCGATCAGGACGCTGCGCCTTCAGTTGAGCGTCGCACTCGCAGGCGCCCTGGGACATTGCCCGCATTGCGCCGCGGTTAGCGTCCGACTACGTTTGTGACACAGTAAGACTAGCGAAGCCGGATTCAATGGTGTTTCATAAGCACCCGCTCTATTCCCGGTTCGACAAGCTCTGCCGCCTACTCAATGGCGGACTCTCCTTTGCCGGGAACATAGTGCCAATTGGCATGAAAGAGACTTCGCTGCTCTACGAGTATTGGTGCTTTCTGAAAATCATCGGACTGCTTCGGGAACGCTTCGACTTGAAAGAGCAATCGGTGGTGCAGGTCAACCGACTGCGGACCACGGTGGCCCTGTCGAAAGGCAAGTCCTCCGCCATGCGCTTTGTCCACAAGCCGACCGGCAAGCCTCTTTACGTGGTCTACAACCGACTCTTCAACCGCTTGCCCACGATCGCCCAGAAGCCAGACAACGTCATCCAGTTCGCCAGTGAGGACAAGTTCTACATATTCGACGCTAAGTATCGAATCCAATTCGACGGGGACTACGTCAAGCTCTATGGCGGGCCGGGGCCAACGTCCGACGACGTGAACACCATGCACCGCTACCGCGACGCCATCGCGATTCCTCATCCGATGAAGCCGCAGGAATACAAGCAAGGCGTGGTTGCCGGTGCAGTAGTCCTATTCCCCTACCCCAACGAAGAGGCCTTCCGCGCGCACAAGTTCTACAAGAGCATCAACCAGGTTGAGATCGGCGGGCTGCCCTTCCTGCCAGGTGCGACGACCTTGGTCGCTGAAAAAATTGAGGCGTTGCTCTCGGCGGAATACCCCGATCCGCCGACTGTCAGTGCTCCGGCCTAAGCCCCGTCATCAAAGCTAGGGATGGGCTGTTGCCGCATCATTGGCAGCGCCCAAGCGCACCGTCCACGCCTGACTGTCAAGCACGCCGGCAACCAGCGGTCAACATGGGTTGTCCGGACGGATACCGCTCCACCGCCAGTCCGATCTCAAGACGGGTTCGCCAGCCATATATGGACGCCCCCTATGCCAAGCTCTCAATTCGTGACGACTCGAATGTAAAGATTACACCCGTACATTCTGACTTTCATTGCAACCTTTGAACTGCTATCCCTGATGGGTTGCGCTGGTTGACGCCTCGATCGCTTACACGCAATCTTGGTGCCCCGGCTGGCGCTACTGCAACGGCCCCTTGAGCCCAGCCGGCACGGGCAGCGGCAGCACGGCGATGCCTTCGTCGAGCAAGGCCTCGGTGTCCTCGCGCGAGGCCTGGCCGCGGATGTTGCGCTCCTCGGTCTCGCCGTAGTGGATGCGGCGCGCCTCTTCGGCGAATTTCTCGCCCACGTCTTCGGTGTTGGCCATCACATGGCGGACCATCTTGAGCCAGGCCGCCTGCCGCGCCGCGACCTTGGGGTCGGGCTCGGCCTGGGCGGGCGCACCCACTTCGGCCGCGCCCGCGGTGGCGCCCAGGTTCAGGCGCGGCGCGCTGGGCAGCTTGGCCACGGCGGTGTCGCCGCAGACCGGGCAGGCCACGAGCTGGCGCGCCAGCTGCGACCGGAAATCGTCTTCGGACGCGAACCAGCCTTCAAAGCCGTGCTGGTGCACGCACTGGAGGTTGAGCACCTTCATGCCGCCATTATCCTGCGCAGTTCAGGCCGGCGCTGCCTGCCAGTCCAATGCCCAGCGGCCGTCCAGCACATTCTGCAGCCACAGCGCACCGGTCAGGGTCTTGGCGTCGGTGACCCGGCCCTCGCGGCACCATTGCAGCAGGACCTCGGGCGTGGCGGTGAACACCTCGAGGAACTCGCCCGCGTCGAGCTCGCGCGCCCCCGCCTGCAGGCCGCGCGCGAACCAGATCTCGATGAACTCGGTGGAGTAGGCAATCACCGGGTGCAGCAGGCCGGCGCGCGCCCATTCGCGGGCGGTGTAGCCGGTCTCCTCGCGCAGCTCGCGCCGCGCGCAGACCCAGGGGTCCTCGCCGGGATCGAGCTTCCCGGCCGGGAATTCGATCATCACCTGCCCCACGGGGTAGCGGTACTGGCGCTCCAGCACCAGCTCAAGCGAGCCGTCGGCAGCCTCGAGCAGGGGAATCACCATCACCGCGCCGGGATGGACCACGTACTCGCGCGTGGTCTGGCTGCCGTCGGGCAGGCGCACGGTGTCGCGGAAGGCGTGCAGGAAATGGCCCTCGAACAGCTCCTGGCCGTCGATCTTGTGCTCTTGCAGGTCGCGCTGCGTCATGGCCTTGCTGCCTTCAGTGCGTCAGTGGCGGTGTCTGAGCAGGTAGCGGAACACGAAGCCGGGAAAGGCCAGGGTCAGGAACAGCGCCGCGGTGATGGCGTAGAACTCCCAGCGCTGCGGCGCGATCTGACCGGCCCGCTGCTCCAGCAGCAGGCCCAGGCCGCCGACCGCGAAATACCAGAACACCAGCTCGGCCGCGCGCAACGCCAGGGGCTTGGGGCGCGCCATGGGAAACACCGCCAGCAGGCGGTGGTTGAGAAACGGCAGGTTGGCGGCGCAGACGGCCGCCAGGATCACCAGCCAGATGGAGGCGGTTTGGGACACCCGGATGAGACCAGCAGTCCGCGCTCAGGTTCCCAGCATCTGCACGACGGCGCGCGCGCACAGGGTCATCAGCGCACCCGGCACGATGCCCAGCACCAGCACCAGCGCGCCGTTGAGCGAGAGCACCACGCGCACGTCGGCCGAGGCCGAGACGGTGGTCGCGGTGATCGGCTCGTCGAAGTACATGAGCTTGACGACGCGGATGTAGTAGAAGGCGCCGACCAGCGACATGAGCACGGCGAACACGGCCAGGGCGATGTAGAGGCTCTGGCCCGAGGCCACCAGGGCCTGCAGCACCGAGAGCTTGGCCTGGAAGCCGACCAACGGCGGGATGCCGGCCAGCGAGAACAGGCACACGGCCATCACGCCGGCGTACAGCGGGCTGCGCTGGTTGAGGCCGGCGAAGTCGGCGATCTCCTCGCTCTCGAAGCCTTCGCGCGCCAGCAGCAGGATGATGCCGAAGCTCGCCAGCGTGGTCAGCACGTAGGTGACCATGTAGAACATGGCCGAGCTGTAGGCGTTGGCGGCGGGCAGCGCGCTGCCGCCCACCACGCCGGCCATCAGGCCGAGCAGCACGAAGCCCATCTGCGCGATGGTCGAGTAGGCCAGCATGCGCTTGATGTTGGTCTGGGCGATGGCCGAGAGGTTGCCGATCACCAGCGAGGCGATGGCCAGCACGGTCAGCATCTGCTGCCAGTCGATGGCCAGCGGCAGCAGGCCCTCGACCAGCAGGCGGATCACGATGGCGAAGGCCGCCAGCTTGGGCGCGCCGCCTATCATCAGGGTCACGGCGGTGGGCGCGCCCTGGTAGACGTCGGGCACCCACATGTGGAAGGGCACGGCGCCGAGCTTGAAGGCCAGGCCGGCGACGATGAAGACCAGGCCGAAGATCAGCACCTGATGCTTGATCTGGCCCGAGGCCACGGCCTTGAACACGGCGCCGATCTCCAGCGAGCCGGTGGCGCCGTAGAGCATGGACAGGCCGTACAGCAGGAAGCCCGAGGCCAGCGCGCCGAGCACGAAGTACTTCATGGCCGCTTCGGTGGCCGTGGCGTTGTCGCGGCGCAGCGCGACCAGGGCATAGGCGGACAGCGTGAGCAGTTCCAGGCCCAGGTAGATGACCAGGAAGTTGTTGCCCGAGATCATGACGAACATGCCGAGCAGCGAGAACATGGCCAGGGTGAAGAACTCGCCGCCGCGCAGCATGTCGCGCTCGGCCGCGTAGGGGCGGCCGTAGACCAGGGTCACCATCATGGCCAGCGCGGCAAAGCACTTGAGCCAGTTGCCCATGGCGTCGCTGACCGTCAGGTTGCCGAAGCCGTACATGGTCGCGCCGCCCTGGGCGTACAGGGCCTGCAGCCCGGCCACCAGGGCCAGCGCCAGCAGGGTCAGCACGTAGGTCGCGGTGCGGCGCGGGCTTTTCACGCCCAGGTCGACCAGCGCGATCACGCAGGCCAGGACCAGCAGCACGATTTCGGGGAAGACCGTGATCCAGCTGAGTGTGTCAATCATCTCTATCTCTCGAATTCGGTGGGTCAGTTCAGCTTGGACAGGGCCACGTGACGCAGCAGGTCCGCCACCGAGGTCTCCATCACGTCGGTGAAGGGCTTGGGATGGATGCCCATGTAGAGCACGGCCACCGCCAGCAGCGACAGCATCAGGAACTCGCGCGCGTTGATGTCGTCCAGCACGCGCACGTCCTCGTTGGCCACCGGGCCGAGGTAGACGCGCTTGAACATCCACAGCGTGTAGGCCGCGCCGAAGATCAGCGCCGTGGAGGCCATCAGGCCCAGCCAGAAGTTGGCCTTCACCGCGCCCAGGATCACCATCCACTCGCCGACGAAACCGGCGGTGCCGGGCAGGCCGCAGTTGGCCATGGCGAACAGCAGCGCGAAGGCGGCGAACTTGGGCATGGTGTTGACCACGCCGCCGTAGCTGGCGATCTCGCGCGAATGGACCCGGTCATACAGCACGCCTATGCACAGGAACATGGCGCCCGAGACGAAGCCGTGGGCGATCATCTGCACCAGGCCGCCGGACACGCCCAGCGGATTGAAGATGAAGAAACCCAGGGTGACGAAGCCCATGTGCGCCACCGAGGAGTAGGCGACCAGCTTCTTCATGTCCTGCTGCACCATGGCGACCAGGCCCACGTAGATCACGGCGATCAGCGACAGCGCGATGACCAGCACCGCCCACTCGCGCGAGGCGTCGGGCGCGATCGGCATGGAAAAGCGCAGGAAGCCGTAGGCGCCGAGCTTGAGCATGATGGCGGCCAGCACGGCCGAGCCGCCGGTGGGCGCCTCGACGTGCACGTCGGGCAGCCAGGTGTGGACCGGCCACATCGGCACCTTCACGGCGAAGGCGGCGAAGAAGGCGAAGAACAGCAGGTTCTGCGCGGTGGCCGACAGGGGCAGCTTGTGCCAGGCCATGATGTCGAAGCTGCCGCCCGACTTGACGTACAGGAAGACGAGCGCCACCAGGGTCAGCAGCGAGCCCAGCAGCGTGTAGAGGAAGAACTTGAAGGCCGCGTAGATCTTGTTCGGCCCGCCCCAGACGCCGATGATCAGGTACATCGGGATCAGCGTGGCCTCGAAGAACACGTAGAACAGGATGCCGTCGAGCGCGGTGAACACGCCGATCATCAGGCCGCTCAGGATCAGGAAAGCCGCCATGTACTGGTTCACGCGGCTGGTGATCACCTCCCAGCCCGCGATCACCACGACCACGTTGATGAAGGCCGTGAGCAGCACGAACCACAGCGAGATGCCGTCGACGCCCAGGTGGTAGTGCACATTGAAGCGGTCGATCCAGGGCGCCTTCTCGACGAACTGCATGGCCGAGGTGCCGAGCTGGAAGCCGTCGTACAGCGGCAGCGTGACCAGGAAGCTGGCCAGCGCGCCGATCAGCGCGATCCAGCGCACCGCGCGGGCCTGATCGTCACGGCCCAGGGCCAGCAGCACGACGCCGAAAAAGATAGGCGTCCAGATGGCAAGACTCAACAATCCCATTTTTCTTGTTCTCCTTACTTGTTGAGCCAGACGAAGTAGGTCATGAGCACGAAGATGCCCAGGATCATGACCAGCGCATAGTGGTAGAGGTAGCCCGACTGGAACCAGCGCACCACGCCGGCGACCCGGCCGACCAGCTTCCAGGAGCCGTCGACCAGCAGGCCGTCGATCAGCGCACGGTCGCCGCCTTTCCACAGGCCTGTGCCCAGGGCGCGCGCGCCGCGCGCCAGGATGTGCTCGTTGATCCAGTCGAGGTAGTACTTGTTCTCCAGCAGGCTGTGGATCGGCTGGAAGGCGCGCTTGATCGCGGCCGGCAGGGCCGGGTTGATCATGTACATGTAGTAGGACAGGGCCACGCCGGCCAGCGCCAGCCAGAACGGGGCCGTGCTGAGGGCATGCAGGGCCATGGCCACCGGGCCGTGGAACAGCTCGCCCAGTTCGGCCATGGCGTGGTGCTTGTCGGCATTGACGAAGATCGCGTCCTTGAAGAACTCGCCGAACAGCATGGGCTGTATGGTCATGAAGCCGATCACGACCGAGGGGATGGCCAGCAGCAGCAGGGGCACCGTGACAACCCAGGGCGACTCGTGCGGCTTGTGGTGCTCGTCGCGGTGGTGGTGCGGGTCGGGCTCCTCGGCCTCGTCGTGGTCGTGCGCCTTGGGCTCCTGGTCGTAGCGCTCGGCGCCGTGGAACACCAGGAAGTACATGCGGAACGAGTAGAAGGCGGTGACGAACACGCCGGCCAGCACGGCGAAATGCGCGAAGCCGGCCGCCGGCAGGTGACTCTCGGCCACGGCCTCGATGATGCTGTCCTTGGAGTAGAAGCCGGAGAACAGCGGCGTGCCGATCAGTGCCAGCGAGCCCAGCAGCGAGGTGATCCAGGTGATGGGCATGTACTTACGCACGCCGCCCATCCAGCGGATGTCCTGGTTGTGGTGCATACCCATGATGACCGAACCGGCGCCGAGGAACAGCAGGGCCTTGAAGAAGGCGTGCGTCATCAGGTGGAACACGGCGACCGAGTAGGCCGAGGCGCCCAGCGCCACCGTCATGTAGCCCAGCTGCGACAGCGTGGAATAGGCCACCACGCGCTTGATGTCGTTCTGGATGATGCCCAGGAAGCCCATGAACAGCGCGGTGATCGCGCCGATCACGAGGATCAGGTTGAGCGCGGTGTCACTGAGCTCGAACAGCGGCGACATGCGCGCCACCATGAAGATGCCGGCCGTCACCATGGTGGCGGCGTGGATCAGCGCCGAGATCGGCGTCGGGCCTTCCATCGAGTCGGGCAGCCAGACATGCAGCGGGAACTGGGCCGACTTGCCCATGGCGCCGACGAACAGGCAGATGCAGATCACGGTGATCAACATCCAGTCGGTGCCGGGGAAGGCGATCTGCGAGAGCTCGCCGGCCTTGGCGAAGGTCTCGGCATAGTTGAGCGTGCCGGCATAGGCGGCCAGCAGGCCTATGCCCAGGATGAAGCCGAAGTCGCCCACGCGGTTGACCAGGAAGGCCTTCATGTTGGCGAAGATGGCGCTGGGCTTGTTGAACCAGAAGCCGATCAGCAGGTAGGACACCAAGCCCACGGCCTCCCAGCCGAAGAACAGCTGCAGCATGTTGTTGCTCATCACGAGCATCAGCATGGAGAAGGTGAACAGCGAGATGTAGGCGAAGAAGCGGTTGTAGCCCTCGTCCTCTTCCATGTAGCCTATGGTGTAGAGGTGCACCATCAGCGAGACGAAGGTCACCACGCACATCATCATGGCGGTGAGGCCGTCGACCAGGAAGCCGATCTCCATCTTGAGCCCGCCCACCACCATCCAGGTGTAGAGGGTCTCGTTGAGGCGCGCGCCGTCCAGCGCCACGCTCTTGAGCGTCATGGCCGAGATCACGAAGGCGACCAGCACGCCCAGGATGGTCAGGCTGTGCGAGACGCGGCGGCCGATCAAGTTACCGCCGAACGAGGTGCCCAGCACGCCGGCCAGCAGGGAGCCGACCAGGGGCGCCAGCGGCACCGCCAGCAGGGTCGAGGCAGAAAGGGTTTGGCTCATGTCAGACCGCCCGCAGGGCCGCCCCAAGGGCGGGATGCGCCCCCTCGGGGGGCAGCGAATACACGAAGTGAGGAGCGTGGGGGCACATGTGTTTAACCCTTGAGCGTGTTGAGTTCGTCCACGTTGATGCTGGACTTGTTGCGGAACAGCAGGACCAGGATGGCCAGGCCGATCGCCGACTCGGCGGCCGCCACCGTCAGGATGAAGAACACGAAGACCTGGCCATGCATGTCGCCCAGGTAGTGGGAGAAGGCCACGAAGTTCGTGTTCACCGCCAGCAGCATCAGCTCGATCGCCATCAGCAGCACGATGAGGTTGCGGCGGTTGAGGAAGATGCCGATCACGGCCAGCGCGAACAGCATCGCGCCCAGCGAAAGATAGTGTCCCAGCGTCAGTGTCATGCCTGCTTCTCCTCGTTGGCGGGCGCTGCGGCCTTCTGCGTGGCGGCCAGCGACACCAGGGAGACCCGGTCACGGGCGCGCACGCGGACCTGGTCGGCCGGGTTGACGGTCTTGGTGTCCTTGCGCTGGCGCAGGGTCAGCGCGATCGCGGCGAACATCGCCACCAGCAGGATGGCGGCCGCGACCTGGATCGGGTACAGGTACTCGGTGTAGAGCAGCTGGCCCAGGGCCTTGGTGTTGGAGTACGGCACGGCCTGGGCCGCGCCGGCGGCGGCAGCCGCCACGCGCGGTTCCTCGGCGACGCGGAAGCCGCCCATCAGCACGGCCGCCATCTCCAGCGCAACCAGCGCACCTATGGTCGCGGCCAGCGGGAAATGCCGCCAGAAACCCTTGCGTATGCTGTCCATGTTGAGGTCCAGCATCATCACCACGAACAGGAACAGCACCATCACGGCGCCCAGGTAGACCAGCACCAGCGTGATGGCCAGGAACTCGGCCTTGAGCAGCAGCCACAGGGCCGCCGCCTGCGAGAAGGCCAGCATGAGGAACAGCACGGCGTGCACGGTGTTGCGCGCCGTGATGACCCGGAAGGCCGCGAGCAGCAGCACGACCGAGAACAGGTAGAAGAAACCAGTCTTGACGTCCATGGGAGGATCTTTGTGTTGGGTGCGGGCCGGCGGGCAGCGACGCGTCAGCGGTACTTGGCGTCCGCCGCCTTGGCCGCGGAGATCTCTTTGGCGTAGCGGTCGCCCACGGCCAGCAGCATGTCCTTGGTGAAGTACAGGTCGCCGCGCTTTTCGCCGTGGTACTCGAGGATCTGGGTCTCGACGATGGCGTCCACCGGGCAGGCCTCCTCGCAGAAGCCGCAGAAGATGCACTTGGTCAGGTCGATGTCGTAGCGCGTGGTGCGGCGCGAGCCGTCGTCGCGCGCGTCGGACTCGATGGTGATCGCCACCGCCGGGCACACGGCCTCGCAGAGCTTGCAGGCGATGCAGCGCTCCTCGCCGTTGTCGTAGCGGCGCAGGGCGTGCAGGCCGCGAAAGCGCGGCGACAGGGGCGTCTTCTCCTCGGGGAACTGCACCGTGACCTTGCGCCTGAAGGCGTAGCGGCCGGTCAGGGCCATGCCCTTGAACAGTTCCACGAGCATGAAGCTCTTGAAGAAATCCTTGATCGAGAAGGGGGAAGCAGCGAAGGCAGCCATGTTTTTCCCTGCTTTAGTTCCAGATGTTCCAGGGCGTATGCATCCACACGCCGACGATCAGCAGCCACACCAGGGTGACGGGGATGAAGATCTTCCAGCCCAGGCGCATGATCTGGTCGTAGCGGAAGCGCGGGAAGGTGGCGCGGATCCAGATGAACATGGACACCACCAGGAAGGTCTTCAGGCCCAGCCAGATCCAGCCCGGGATGGCGTTGAACAGCGCGCTGTCGATCGGCGGCAGCCAGCCGCCGAGGAACATCAGCGCGGCCAGGATGGAGACCAGCCACATGCTGGCGTATTCGGCCAGGAAGAAGATCGCGAAGCCCATGCCCGAGTACTCGACCATGTGGCCGGCCACGATCTCGGCCTCGCCCTCGACCACGTCGAAGGGGTGGCGGTTGGTCTCGGCCACGCCGGAGATCAGGTAGACCAGGAAGATGGGCAGCAGCGGCAGCCAGTTCCAGGACAGGAAGCCCAGGCCCTGCGCGGCGGCCATGCCCTTGGCCTGGCCCATCACGATGTCGGTCAGGTTCATGCTGCCCGAGACCATGAGCACGACCACGAAGCAAAAGCCCATGGCGATCTCGTAGCTCACCATCTGCGCCGAGGCGCGCAGCGCGCCCAGGAAGGCGTACTTGGAGTTGGACGCCCAGCCGGCGATGATCACGCCGTAGACCTCGATCGAGGTGATGGCCATGACCAGCAGCAGGCCGGCGTTGATGTTGGCCAGCGCCACCTCGGGGCCAAACGGAATGGCCACCCAGGCTGCCAGCGCGGGCATGATGGCCATCACGGGGCCCAGGCGGAACAGACCACTGCTGGCCGCACTGGGGTTGATCAGCTCCTTGGTCAGCAGCTTGACCGCGTCGGCGATCGGCTGCAGCAGGCCGAAGGGGCCGACACGGTTCGGGCCATAGCGCACCTGCATGAAGCCGAGCAGCTTGCGCTCCCACAGCGTCAGGTAGGCGACGGCGCCCATCAGGGGCAGCAGCACCGCGACGATCTTGATCAGGATCCAGATCACGGGCCAGGCCAGGGCCATCCACCAGCCGGCGGCGACCAGGTTCAGGCCGCCGTTGTAGAGTGCGTCTATCATGCGGCGGCTCCTTCGCGGGCCAGGCGTGCGTCGGCCGTCAGCTGCAGCGAGGGCGCGCGGCGCACGATGCCGTCTAGCTCGTAGATGGCGGCCGTCACCGGCTCGGCCAGGTTGGCCGAGCGCAGGTCCACGGCGGCGCGCGTGGCGTTGCTCAGAAGCTCGGCCGGCACCTGGGCCAGCGCGCCCTCGGGCGCGCCGGTGGCCGCGGCCAGAACCTCCTGCGAGCTCTCGAAGGCAAAACCCTCCAGGCCCAGCAGGTTGGCCAGCACCCGCAGCACCTTCCAGGCCGGGCGGGTCTCGCCCTGCGGCTTGACCACCGCATGGAAGCTCTGCAGCCGCCCTTCGGCGTTGACGAAGCTGCCCGAGGTCTCGGTGAACGGCGCGATCGGCAGCAGCACGTCGCTGAACTCGAGGTTGGCCTTGAACGGGCTCAGGGTCACGACCATGTCGGCCTGCGCCAGGGCCTGGGCCGCGCCCTGCCCTGCCGCCGAATCGAACACCGGCTCGTTGGCCAGCAGCAGCGCGGCCTTGAGGCCGCCCGACAACATCTGGGAAGCGTCGAGTCCGCCCGCACCGGGCAGGGCATTGACCCACTGCGCGCCCACGGTGTTGGCGGCCTCGGTCAGGTAGCCGACGCTGGCGCCGGTCTGCGCGGCGATCCAGTTGGCCAGCGCCAGCAGGCTGGCGGCGCGGCCATGGTGCGCAGCCGCATTGCCCAGCAGCACGGCCTTGCGCTCGCCGCCGAGCAGGGACTGGGCGATGGAACGGGCAGCCTCGGTGGCCTGGCCGGCGGCCGGCGCAGCGACGCCCTTCTCTGCCGCGACGGCGGCGGCGATGTCGGCCAGGGCCTGGGCCCAGCCCGAGGACTCGACCAGCAGGCGGTTGGCCAGCGGCATGGCCCAGGCGTCGGGCGTGGCCAGCAGCGCGGGCGAAGTCAGGGCGCTCACGGCGCCGCCGCGGCGCACCGCCTGGCGGATGCGCAGGGCGAACAGCGGATGGTCCTTGCGCAGGTTGGCGCCGACCACCAGCACGCGCTGCAGCTGCGACAGCGAGGCGATCGAGGTGCCGAGCCACTGCACCGCAGGTGCGCTCTGGTCCACGCCTTCGGGCGCCTCGAACTCGGCGTGGCGCAGGCGGTGGTCTATGTTCTCGCTGCCCAGGCCGCGCACCAGGGCGCCGGCCAGGTACAGCTCTTCCAATGTGCTGTGCGGGCTGACCAGGGCGCCGATGCGCTGCGCGCCATGCTGGGCCTTGGCCAGCTTGAGGCCGTTGGCCACGTACTCCAGCGCGGTCTGCCAGTCGACCTCATGCCATTCGCCGCCCTGCTTGAGCATGGGGCGCTGCAGGCGCTCGTCGCCGTTGAGCGCTTCATAGGAGAAGCGGTCGCGGTCGGCGATCCAGCATTCGTTGACTTCCTCGTTCTCCAGCGGCACGACGCGCATGACCTTGCCATTCTTGACCTGCACGATCAGGTTGGCACCGGCGGAGTCGTGCGGGCTGACCGACTTGCGGCGCGACAGCTCCCAGGTGCGGGCGCTGTAGCGGAAGGGCTTGCTGGTCAGCGCGCCGACCGGGCACAGGTCGATCATGTTGCCCGAGAGCTCGGAGTCCACCGTGCTGCCGACGAAGGTCTCGATCTCGGAATGCTCGCCGCGGTGCGACATGCCCAGCTCCATGGCACCTGCCACTTCCTGGCCGAAGCGCACGCAGCGGGTGCAGTGGATGCAGCGGCTCATCTCCTCCATGGAGACCAGCGGGCCCACGTCCTTGTGGAACACCACGCGCTTTTCTTCCTCGTAGCGCGAGGCCGAGGCGCCGTAGCCCACGGCCAGGTCCTGCAGCTGGCATTCGCCGCCCTGGTCGCAGATCGGGCAGTCCAGCGGGTGGTTGATCAGCAGGAACTCCATGACCGACTGCTGGGCCTTGATGGCCTTGTCGCTCTTGGTGCGCACGATCATGCCCTGGGTGACGGGCGTGGCGCAGGCCGGCATGGGCTTGGGCGCCTTTTCCACGTCGACCAGGCACATGCGGCAGTTGGCCGCGATGGAGAGCTTCTTGTGGTAGCAGAAATGCGGAATGTAGGTGCCGGCTTTCTCGGCCGCATGCATGACCATGCTGCCTTCGGCAACTTCCACCTTCTGACCGTCGAGTTCGATTTCAATCATGTCGAGCCTTTCGCCGGGCCGCCCCAAGAAGGGCGAGGGCCCCCTCGGGGGGCAGCGAACGAATGTGAGCGTGGGGGTCCATGGTGCCTCGCGATCAGGCGGCCGCCTTGACCAGGGGCGTCTTGTGTTCGATCAGGTATTCGAACTCGTGACGGAAATGCTTGACCATGGCGCGCACCGGCATGGCCGCGGCGTCGCCGAGCGCGCAAATCGTGCGGCCCTGGATGTTGTCGGCCACCGAGTTCAGCAGGTCCAGGTCCTGGGGACGGCCCTGGCCGTGCATGATGCGGTCGATCACGCGCCACATCCAGCCCGTGCCCTCGCGGCAGGGCGTGCATTGGCCGCAGGACTCGTGCTGGTAGAAGTAGGACAGGCGCAGCAGGCTCTCGACCATGCAGCGCGAGTCGTCCATCACGATGACGGCGCCCGAGCCCAGCATGGAGCCGGCCTTGGCGATGGAGTCGTAGTCCATCGTGCAGCCCATGATGATGTCGGCCGGCAGCACCGGGGCCGAGGAGCCGCCGGGGATCACGGCCTTGAGCTGGCGGCCCTTGCGCACGCCGCCGGCGAGCTCGAGCAGCTTGGAGAACGGCGTGCCCAACGGGACCTCGTAGTTGCCGGGCAGCTCGACGTCGCCCGAGACCGAGAAGATCTTGGTGCCGCCGTTGTTGGGCTTGCCGCAGTTCAGGTAGGCCTGGCCGCCGTTGCGGATGATCCAGGGCACGGCCGCGAAGGTCTCGGTGTTGTTGATCGTGGTCGGCTTGCCGTACAGGCCGAAGCTGGCCGGGAACGGCGGCTTGAAGCGCGGCTGGCCCTTCTTGCCCTCGAGCGACTCGAGCAGCGCGGTCTCCTCGCCGCAGATGTAGGCGCCGAAGCCGTGGTGGGCGTGCAGCTGGAAGCTGAAGCCGCTGCCCAGGATGTCGTCGCCCAGCAGGCCGGCCGCCCTCGCCTCTTCCAGCGCCGCCTCGAAGCGCTCGTAGACCTGGAAGATCTCGCCGTGGATGTAGTTGTAGCCCACCGTGATGCCCATGGCGTAGGCCGCGATGGCCATGCCCTCGATCACGATGTGCGGGTTGAACATGAGGATGTCGCGGTCCTTGCAGGTCCCGGGCTCGCCCTCGTCCGAGTTGCAGACCAGGTACTTCTGGCCCGGGAACTGGCGCGGCATGAAGCTCCACTTGAGGCCGGTGGGGAAGCCCGCGCCGCCTCGGCCGCGCAGAGCCGACTCCTTGACGGTGGCGATGACCTGGTCCTGCGTGAGCCCCGCGTCGCCTGCGCCGTCCTTGCCGAGGATCTTGCGCAGCGCCTGGTAGCCGCCGCGCGCCTCGTAGTCCTTGAGGCGCCAGTTGCTGCCGTCGAGGTCCGTGTAGATCTGCGGGTTGATGTGACGGCCGTGGAAACAGGTCTGAACGCCCGTGGCCTGGAATTGCGAAAGCACTTGCTGGGCGTTCATCAGGGCTGCTCCGCTGAAGATTTGGAAGCGCCGCCAGCAGCGCGCAAGCCGTCGATCAGCTGGTCCAGCTTGTCGTTGCTCATGAAGCTGCACATGGTGCGGTCGTTGACCAGCATCACGGGCGAATCGGCGCAGGCGCCCAGGCACTCGCACTGCTGCAGCGTGAACAGGCCGTCCGGCGTGGTCTCGCCCATGGCGATGCCGAGCTTGCCTTCCAGGTGCTTGAGCGCCTTCTGGCCGTCGCGCAGCTGGCAAGGCAGGTTGGTGCAGACGTTGAGCTTGTACTTGCCCACCGGCTGCTGGTTGTACATGTTGTAGAAGGTGGTGACCTCGTGCACGGCCATCGGCGCCATGCCCAGGTACTCGGCGATGGCCTTCTCGCTTTCCGGACTCACATGGCCCAGCTCTTGCTGGACGATGGACAGGCAGGCCATGACGGCCGACTGCTTCTGCTCCGGGGGGTACTTCGCGACTTCCTTCGCGAAGCGCGCTTTGGTTGCTTCAGTGATCATCACTCGCTTACCTGTCAATCTCGCCGAACACGATGTCCATGGTGCCGATGATGGCCACCGCGTCCGCCAGCATGTGGCCGCGCGCCATCTCGTCCAGCGTGGCCAGGTGCGCGAAGCCGGGGGCGCGGATCTTCAGGCGGTAGGGCTTGTTGGCGCCGTCGCTCACCAGGTAGATGCCGAACTCGCCCTTGGGGTGCTCCACGGCCGCGTAGGCCTCGCCCTCGGGCACATGGAAGCCCTCGGTGAACAGCTTGAAATGGTGGATCAGCTCCTCCATGCTGGACTTCATGGATTCGCGGCTGGGCGGCGCCACCTTGTGGTTCTCGGTGATCACCGGGCCCGGGTTGGCGCGCAGCCAAGCCACGCACTGCTGGATGATGCGATTGGACTGGCGCATCTCCTCGACGCGCACCAGGTAGCGGTCGTAGCAGTCGCCGGTCTTGCCGACCGGGATGTCGAAGTCGACGCGGTCGTAGACGTCGTAGGGCTGCTTCTTGCGCAGGTCCCAGGCGATGCCGGAGCCGCGCAGCATGGGGCCGGTCATGCCGAGGCTGAGCGCGCGCTCGGGCGGCACCACGCCTATGCCCACGGTGCGCTGCTTCCAGATCCGGTTGTCGGTCAGCAGGGTCTCGTACTCGTCGACATAGCCGGGGAAGCGCTTGGTGAAATCGTCGATGAAGTCCAGCAGCGAGCCCTGGCGGTTCTCGTTCATCGCGGCCAGGGCCTTGGCGTTGCGGATCTTGCTGAACTGGTACTGCGGCATGCTGTCCGGCAGGTCGCGGTAGACGCCGCCCGGACGGAAGTAGGCCGCGTGCATGCGGGCACCCGACACGGCCTCGTAGATGTCGAACAGGTCCTCGCGCTCGCGGAAGGTGTAGATCAGGATGGTCGAGCTGCCGCAGTCGTTGCCGTGCGAGCCCAGCCACATCAGGTGGTTGAGCAGGCGCGTGATCTCGGAGAACATGACGCGGATGTACTGCGCGCGCAGTGGCACCTCCAGGCCCAGCAGCTTCTCGATGGCCAGGCAGTAGGCGTGCTCGTTGCACATCATGGACACGTAGTCCAGGCGGTCCATGTAGGGCAGCGACTGGATGTAGGTCTTGTGCTCGGCCAGCTTCTCGGTGGCGCGGTGCAGCAGGCCGATGTGCGGGTCGGCGCGCTGCACGACCTCGCCGTCGAGCTCGAGCACCAGGCGCAGCACGCCGTGCGCGGCCGGGTGCTGCGGGCCGAAGTTCAGGGTGTAGTTCTTGATTTCTGCCATGTCAGGACTCCCGCCGGGCCGCCCCAAGGGAGGCCTGCGCCCCCTCGGGGGGCAGCGAGTACACGTAGTGACGAGCGTGGGGGCTGTTCATTGCAGGCCTCCGTAGTTGTCCTCGCGGATGACGCGCGGCGTCACCTCGCGCGGCTCGATGGTCACCGGCTCGTAGACCACGCGGCGGCGCTCGGCGTCGTAGCGCATCTCCACATGGCCGGACAGCGGGAAGTCCTTGCGGAAGGGATGGCCGATGAAGCCGTAGTCGGTGAGGATGCGGCGCAGGTCGCTGTGGCCCTCGAACACGATGCCGTACAGGTCGAAGGCTTCGCGCTCGTACCAGTTGGCCGAGCTCCAGAGCTCGGCCACCGAATCCACCAGCGGCAGCTCGTCGTCGGGGCAGAACACCCTGACGCGCACGCGCTGGTTCAGGCTCACCGACAGCAGGTGCGAGACCACGCCGTAGCGCGCGCCCTCCCAGCGGCCGTCGCCATAGCTGGAGTAGTCGACGCCGCACAGGTCGATCAGCTGCTCGAAGCGGCAGCCGGCCGCGTCGCGCAGCTGGCGCATGGCGGCCAGGTAGTCGGCCGCGCCGACCACCACGGTCACCTCATCGAGCGCCACCGTGACCTCACGCGCCAGCGTCCCCAGGGTCGCGGCGATGCGCTCCCTGAGCGCCTCGGGATGAATGGCTACAACCGTCATGTTTTCCCCTCAGGCGCGCGCGATGGTGTTGGTGCGGCGAATCTTCTGCTGCAGCTGGATGATGCCGTACAGCAGGGCCTCGGCCGTGGGCGGACAGCCCGGCACGTAGACATCGACAGGCACGATGCGGTCGCAGCCACGCACTACCGAGTAGCTGTAGTGGTAGTAGCCGCCGCCGTTGGCGCAGGAGCCCATGGACAGCACCCAGCGCGGCTCGCTCATCTGGTCGTAGACCTTGCGCAGCGCCGGCGCCATCTTGTTGCACAGCGTGCCGGCGACGATCATCAGGTCGCTCTGGCGCGGGCTGGCGCGGAACACCTCGGCGCCGAAGCGGCCGAGGTCGTAGCGCGCGGCGGCCGCGTGCATCATCTCGACCGCGCAGCAGGCCAGACCGAAGGTCATGGGCCAGAGCGATCCGGTCTTGGCCCAATTCACCACCGAGTCGTAGCTGGTGGTGATGAAGCCTTCCTTCATCACGCCTTCAATCATCGTGTCGTTCCTTGTGCTAATGACCAGTGGCGACCGCCGCCCCCTCGGGGGGCAGCGCAGCACACGTGGTGGCAAGCGTGGGGGTCATCTTCATTCCCAGTCCAGGGCGCCCTTTTTCCATTCGTAGACGAAGCCCACGACGAGGATGGCCAGGAACATCGCCACGGCCACGAAGCCGGCCAAGCCCACTTCCTTGAGCGCGACGGCCCAGGGAAACAGGAAGGCGATTTCCAGGTCGAACAGGATGAAGAGAATGGCAACGAGGTAGTAGCGCACGTCGAACTTCATGCGCGCGTCCTCGAAGGCCTCGAAGCCGCACTCGTAGGGGGAGTTCTTCTCGGCGTCGGGACGATTGGGGCCGAGAAAGTAGCCGATGGCCTGCGGGACCACCCCCACAGCAATACCGACCAAGATGAACAAGAGGATGGGGAGGTATTGATCGAGGTTCATCTTGAGATTCTGATCACCGCATGAACCCCGAGGCGGGGCCCGGGCGGCTCACTTCTGTTTGGTGCCGTCGGCGAGACTCGAACTCGCACAGCTTTCGCCACTACCCCCTCAAGATAGCGTGTCTACCAATTTCACCACGACGGCGGTTTTGCAGTGCCCGGATGGCATGAGGCGCCTGTTACAGGCTATGGCTTTCCGGAACAGCTAGTAGTTTACCCTGAAAAATCCCTTTTCCCAACGTGGACAGGGATTTTTCCGCCCGCTCACTTGGCGGGGATCTGCGCCGCGCCGGAGGCCGGGACGAGCGGCGCCGCTGGCGCCGACGCGGCCGGGGCGCTGCCCGGAATCTGGGCTGCGGCTTCCGTGCTGGCGGCCGGCGCATTCACCGCCGCACCTTCGAGCACGCTGCCGGTGGACGCCGGACGCGCGTTGCCGAAGTAGGCCAGCAGCAGCGTGCAAGCGAAGAACACCGCGGCGAGCACCGCGGTGGTGCGCGACAGGAAGTTGGCACTGCCGGAGGCGCCGAACAGGCTGCCCGAGCTGCCGCTGCCGAAGGCCGCGCCCATGTCGGCGCCCTTGCCGTGCTGGATCAGGATCAGGCCTATCATGCCCAGCGCCGCGAGCATTTGCACGGCCAGGATGATGGTCAGGACGACATTCATTCGATACTCCTAAATTTATAGCATTTTCGCCGCGCGATCAGCGGGCGGCGGCCATGATGGCCAGGAAATCCGGGGCCTTGAGCGAGGCGCCGCCGATCAGGCCGCCGTCGATGTCGGGCTGGGCCAGCAGCTCGGCCGCGTTGGCCGCGTTCATGCTGCCGCCGTAGAGGATGTGGATGCGCCCGGCCTGGGCGCTGGCGGCCTGCAGCTGGGCGCGCAGCACGGCATGCACCTGTTGGGCCTGCTCGGGCGTGGCGGTCTTGCCGGTGCCGATGGCCCAGACCGGCTCGTAGGCCACGACGATCTCGCTGATGCAATGGCCGTTGGTGTGGATCACCGCGGCCAGCTGGCGCCTGACCACCGCCTCGGTCTGGCCCGCCTCGCGCTCGGCCAGGGTCTCGCCCACGCAGACGATGGGCGTGATGCCCGCCGCCAGCGCGCGCTGCGCCTTGAGGGTCACGACGGCATCGGTTTCGCCATGGTACTGGCGGCGCTCGGAATGGCCGACGAGGCAATAGCGCACGCCGAAGTCCTTCAGCATGGCGGCCGAGATTTCCCCGGTGTAGGCGCCCGACTCGTGCGCCGACAGATCCTGCGCGCCGAGCGCGAAGGCGGTCGAGTTGCCGAGCAGCCCGCGCACCTGGGCCAGGTAGGCGGCCGGCACGCAGAGCGCGGCCTCGCAGCCCGGCTCGCCCGCACCCGCCAGCAAGGCCCCGACCAGGGCCTCGTTGGCCGCCAGGCTGCCATTCATTTTCCAGTTACCGGCGATCAGCTTTCTCTTCATGCCGCATCCCATGTCAAAACGATCTTGCCCACATGCTGGTTGCTCTCCATCAGCGCATGGGCCCGGGCCGCCTCGGCGGCCTCGAACACGCTGTGGATCACCGGCTTGACGCACCCGGCCTCCAGCCAGGGCCAGGCGCTGGCCTTCAGGGCCCGGGCGATCGCGCCCTTGAAGGCCACGGGCCGCGGGCGCAGCGTGGAGCCGGTGATGGTCAGGCGCCGGCGCAGCACCAGGCCGGCGTTGAACTCGCTCTTGCTGCCGCCCTGCACCGCGATGATGACCAGGCGGCCGTCCTCGGCCAGGGCCTGGACCTCGCGCGCCACGTAGTCGCCGGCGACCATGTCGAGGATGACGTCGACGCCCTTGCCATCGGTCAGGCGCTTGGCCTCGGCCGCGAAATCGGCGGCGCGGTAGTTGATGGCGTGGTCCGCGCCCAGCGCCAGGCAGGCGGCGCACTTGTCGTCGCTGCCGGCCGTCACGATCACGGTCGCGCCGGCCGCCTTGGCCAGCTGGATGGCCGTCACGCCTATGCCGCTGGTGCCGCCCTGGATCAGCAGGCTCTCGCCGGCCTGCAGGCGGGCGCGCTCGAACACGTTGCTCCAGACCGTGAAGAAGGTCTCGGGCAGCGAGGCCGCCTCGACGTCGCTCAAGCCCTTTGGCACCGGCAGGCACTGGGCCACCGGGGCCACGCAGAGCTCGGCATAGCCGCCGCCCGCGACCAGGGCGCAGACGCGGTCACCGAGCTGGAAGCCGGCCTGGGCCAGCTCGGCGGCGTCGCCGCCGACGACCTCGCCGGCCACCTCCAGCCCCGGGATGTCCGAGGCGCCGGGCGGCACCGGGTAGTTGCCGGTGCGCTGCAGCACGTCGGGCCGGTTCACGCCGCTGGCGCGCACGCGGATCAGCAGTTCGCCCGCCCCCGGAACCGGATCCGGGCGCTCGGCCTGCCGCAGCACCTCGGGGGCGCCGTACTGGCTGATTTCGATGACTTTCATGCTTGCTCCAGGCGCGCCCCGGCCGCGCGGGCACGGGACGCGGTCAGGGTCACGGCTGCTGTTGCTGCTGCTGTGCCGCCTCGGCCGCCTGGGCCGAACGGTCGAGCAGGGCCTTCATGGACAGCTTGACGCGGCCCTTGTCGTCGGTCTCGAGCACCTTGACCTTGACGATCTGGCCTTCCTTCAGGTAGTCCGTGACCCTCTCCACGCGCTCGTGGGCGATCTGGCTGATATGCAGCAGGCCGTCCTTGCCGGGCAGCAGGTTGACCAGGGCGCCGAAGTCCAGGATCTTGGTGACCGGGCCTTCGTAGACCTTGCCGATCTCGACCTCGGCCGTGATCTGCTCGATGCGGCGCTTGGCCTCGTCGGCCTTGGCGCTGTCGGTCGAGGCGATGGTGATGGTGCCGTCCTCGTCGATGTTGATCTGGGTGCCGGTTTCCTCGGTCAGCGCGCGGATCACGGAGCCGCCCTTGCCGATCACGTCGCGGATCTTCTCGGGGTTGATCTTCATGGTGTAGAGCTTGGGCGCGAAGTTCGACACCTCGGCCTTGGCCTCGCCCATGGCTTCCTGCATCTTGCCCAGGATGTGCATGCGCGCCTCCTTGGCCTGGGCCAGGGCGACCTGCATGATCTCCTTGGTGATGCCCTGGATCTTGATGTCCATCTGCAGCGCGGTGATGCCGTTGGTCGTGCCTGCCACCTTGAAGTCCATGTCGCCCAGGTGGTCCTCGTCGCCCAGGATGTCGGTCAGCACGGCGAAGCGGTTGGCTTCCTTGATCAGGCCCATGGCGATGCCGGCCACATGGGCCTTCATCGGCACGCCGGCGTCCATCAGCGACAGGCAGCCGCCACAGACCGAGGCCATGGACGAGGAGCCGTTGGACTCGGTGATCTCGGACACCACGCGCATGGTGTAGGGGAACTCCTCCTTGCTCGGCAGCACGGCCACCAGGGCACGCTTGGCCAGGCGGCCGTGGCCGATCTCGCGGCGCTTGGTGCTGCCCATGCGGCCGACTTCACCGGTGGCGAAGGGAGGCATGTTGTAGTGCATCATGAAGCGGTCCTCGAACTCGCCGGCCAGCGCGTCGATGCGCTGGGCGTCGCGTTCGGTGCCCAGCGTGGCCACCACCAGCGCCTGGGTCTCGCCGCGCGTGAACAGCGCCGAGCCATGGGTGCGGGGCAGCACGCTGTTGCGGATCTCGATGGGGCGGACGGTGCGGGTGTCGCGTCCGTCGATGCGCGGCTCGCCGGCCAGGATCTGGCCGCGCACGATGCGGGCCTCGACGTCGAACAGCATGCCCTCGACCTTGACGCTGTCGAACTCGACACCGGCTTCCTTGAGGTCGGCCATGACCACGGCATAGGCTTCGCGGCAGGCGTGGGTGCGGGCCTGCTTGTTGCGGATCTGGTAGGCCGCGCGCAGCTTGTCCTCGGCCAGGGCGGTGACCCTGGCGATCAGCGGCTCGTCCTTGGCCGGGGCTTGCCACTGCCACACCGGCTTGCCGGCCTCGCGCACCAGCTCGTGGATGGCGTTGATGGCGATGTTGCCCTGCTCGTGGCCGAACACCACGGCGCCCAGCATGACCTCCTCGGGCAGTTGCCGGGCCTCGGACTCGACCATCAGCACGGCGGCTTCGGTGCCGGCGACGACCAGGTCCATCTGGCTGCTCTTGCGCGCGGTCTGGCCCGGGTTCAGCACGTACTCGCCGTTGATGTAGCCCACGCGCGCGGCACCGATCGGGCCGTTGAACGGAATGCCGGAGACGGCCAGGGCCGCGCTGGTGGCGATCATGGCGGCGATGTCGGCGTCAACCTCGGGGTTCAGCGACAGCGTGTGGATCACCACGTGCACTTCGTTGAAGAAGCCCTCGGGGAACAGCGGACGGATCGGGCGGTCGATCAGGCGGCTGGTCAGGGTCTCGAGCTCGCTGGGCTTGGCCTCGCGCTTGAAGAAGCTGCCGGGGATCTTGCCGGCGGCGTAGGTCTTCTCGATGTAGTCGACGGTCAGCGGGAAGAAGTCCTGGCCCGGCTTGGCGGACTTGGAGGCGACCACGGTGGCCAGCACCACGGTGTCGTCGATGTTCACCAGCACGGCGCCGGAGGCCTGGCGCGCGATCTCGCCGGTTTCCATGACGACGGTCTTGTCGCCCCACTGGAAGCTCTTGGTGACTTTGTTGAAGATGGACATGTCAACTCCTTTTCGTATAGCAGGTCATGCCCGACCTGTAAGGGCTGGAGCGCAATGCAGAACACGATGCCATTCCACCAGCGCGCCGACGCGGCGCGTTCGTGGAATGACACAGCTTCGCTCTGCCCTGCAGACTCCGGAAGAAACGAAGAAAAACAAAGAACAAAGCGCCTGGGCCAGCAAGCTGACGCAGGCGCTTTTCATGCGTGCAGGTTCTTACTTACGCAGGCCCAGCTTGGCAATCAACGCGACGTAGCGGTCGGCGTCCTTGGACTTGAGGTAGTCCAGCAGCTTGCGGCGGCGGCTGACCATGCGCAGCAGGCCGCGGCGGCCATGGTGGTCCTTGGCATGCGTCTTGAAGTGGGGGGTCAGCTCGTTGATGCGGGCGGTCAGCAGGGCGACCTGGACTTCGGGGCTGCCCGTGTCGCTGGCGCTGCGCGCATTGGCCTTGACGACCTCGGCCTTGACGGAGGATGCAATCATTTCGGTTTCCTTGAGTATGTTTTGACTTGCGCTGCCGGCTGGAAGGGCTGGCAGCGTGCGCCCTGCAAAATGCAAAGCCTGGGGATTATAACCCGAAGCGGTATTCAGCCGCGCCCCTGGGCCGCGAGCCAGCGCCGCAGCCGCGCCACGCCCAGGACCAGGCGCTGGCTGTCCCTGGAGGCGAAGCACCAGCGCAGCCAGCCCTGGGCCTCGGGCCCGAAGGCATTGCCGGGGGCCAGCCCCAGGCCGGCCTCGGCCACCAGCCGCTTGGCCAGCGCCAGCGAGTCGTCCCAACCCTCGAGCCGGAAGAAGGCGTACATGCCGCCGCGCGCCGGCGCCAGCTGCACGCCCGGCAGCTCGGCCAGCAGCGGCACCAGCAGGTCGCGGCAGGCCTTCAGGCGCGCCACCACGCCGGGCGTGACCTCGGCCTGGCGCTGCAGTGCCACCACGGCGGCGCGCTGGGTGAACACGCTGGCGCAGGAGGTGTTGAACTCGATCAGCTTGCCCATGGACTCGGTCAGGGCCGGCGGCATCACCAGCCAGCCCAGGCGCCAGCCCGTCATCAGAAAGCTCTTGGAGAAGCTGTGCACCACGACCAGGCGGTCGTCGGCGGCCGCACTGTCCAGGAACGAGGGCGCGCAAATGACGCCCCCCGAGGCGCCTTGCGCCTCCCCCCCAAGGGGGGCACCTGCCTTGGGGCGGCCCGGCGGCAGGCCGTTGGCCGTGTCGTCGCCGTAGTAAAGCCGCTCGTAGACCTCGTCGGCCAGGATCCAGGTACCGGTTCGGCGGCAATGCGACAGCAGGGCCTGCTGCTCGGCGCGCGTGAGCGTCCAGCCCGTGGGGTTGTTCGGCGAATTGACGATCAGCAGCTTGGTGGCCGGGGTGATGGCATCCAGCAGCGCGTCCAGGTCCAGCGCCCATTCGCCGCCGCGCGGCTGCAGCGGCACACAGCGCAGCTTGGCGCCCAGGATCAGGGGCTGGGCCGTGAGGTTGGGCCAGACCGGGGTCACGGCGACCACCTCGTCGCCCGGATCCACCAGGGCCTGGATGGCCAGCATCAGCGCGTTGACGCCGCCCGAGGTGATGGCGATGCGCTGCGGAGAGACCGCCCCGTGCAGCCCGCCCATGTAATCGGCCACGGCCTGGCGCAGCTCCGGCAGGCCCAGGTTGTGCGCATAGAAGGTCTCGCCGCGCTGCAGCGAATCGATCGCGGCCTGGCGGATGAACTCGGGCGTGACCTCGTCGCTCTCGCCGAACCAGAAGGCCAGCACGTCCTCGCGCCCCAGGCCGGCGTTGGCGACTTCACGGATCTTGGAGGCTTCGAGCTGCAGTATGGCTGGGCGCATGGCGAGGAAATGAAGACAAAGGGACGACGATCGTAGCGGAGCGCGCCTCGCTATGATGGCGCGACAACAGGAAACCCCAGGAGGACGCATGACCCGAATCGCCCCTTCCCACGCCGCCCTGGCGCTGGGCCTGGCCCTGCTGCTCGCAGGCCCCTGCAGCCAGGCTACCGAGCCGCAAGGGCGCAGCGTCAAGCAGCACACCGCCAAGCACAAGGTCGCCAAGCCCCGCTTCGAGACCGGCTCGGGCGAGACGGTGAGCGAGCGCGAGCGCCGCCTGTACCGCGAATGCCGGGGCCGGCCCAACGCAGGCGCCTGCGAAGGTTTCGCGCGCTGAGGCCTGCGCCGCTTAGCCCGGGCGCAGCATGCGGCAGCTGGTCGGCAGCTCGGCCTGGGTCGCGGCTATCTGGCGCACCACGCGAAAGCCGTAGCCCGAGCCCTCGACGTCGAACTTGACGCCCGGCGCGCCCTGGCGCTCCATCACGCCGACCACCAGCGGCTGCTGGAACTGGTGGTCGGCCGCTCGCATCTGCCCGGACTGGCCGTACAGGCTCACGCTCACCCGCGCCAGCCGCTCGGCCACCGCCACGGCCTCGCTCGACCCGGCCTGCGCCATGGCCTGTGCCAGCGCCTCGACCATGAGCTGCATGCGCAGGTGCAGGTAGTCGTCGGCTGGCCTGGGAAAGCGCTGGCGAAAGGCCTGGTAGAAGGCCTCGTTCTGCGCGCCGGGCAGGTTGGGCAGCCACTCGGCCACCGCCACCACGCGGCCTATGCCGGCGTCGCCGATCGCGGCCGGCGCGCCCAGCGCGTTGCCGTAGAAGGTGTAGAAGCGCCCTTCGAACCCGACCTCGCGTGCGGCCTTGACCAGCAGCGTGAGGTCGTTGCCCCAGTTGCCGGTGATCACGGCCTGTGCGCCGCTGGCCTTGATCTTGGCAGCATAGGGCAGGAAATCCTTGATCCGGCCGACCGGGTGCAATTCGTCGCCGACGATCTGCATGTCCGGGCGCTGGGCCGCCAGCTGCCGCCTGGCCTCGCGTAGCACGGCCTGGCCGAAGCTGTAGTCCTGGCCGATCAGGTAGGCCGAGGACACGGCCTTGTCGTCCTTGATCACCTGCATCAGCGCCGCCATGCGCATGTCGGCATGGGCGTCGAAGCGGAAATGCCAGAAGCTGCATTTCTCGTTGGTCAGGGCCGGGTCCACCGCCGCGTAGTTGAGGAACAGCACGCGCTGCCCGGGGGCGCGCTCGTTGTGCTTGTTGATCGCGTCCAGCAGGGCCGCCGCGGTGGCAGACGAGTTGCCCTGCAGCACGAAGGACGCGCCGTCGTCGAGGGCCGAGCGCAGCGCCGACAGCGCCTCCTCGTTCTGGCCCTTGCTGTCGTAGCGCAGCAGCGCCAGCGGCCGCGGCCCCGCCGCCGTGCGCACGCCGCCGCGCGCGTTCACGCGCTCCACCGCCCACAGCAGGTTGCGGTAAACGGCCTCGCCGGTGTTGGCGAAGGCCCCGCTCAGGCTCTCGATCAGGGCCAGCTTGACGGGGGCCTGGGCCGTCGCCTGGGCCCGCAGCGCCAGGGGTGCGAACAACGAGCTCAGGGCCAGGGCGGTCGATTTCAAGACCCGGCGACGATCATTTTTCATGCAACAAGCTTCTCTTGAAAAAGCGGCGTGGCGCGCACAGATGGGGCCATGCGGTGCTCATGGTGGAGCGCCGCGCAGTGTAAGCGCTGGCCGGCCCCGGCCCGCCTCATGAATCGACAAGGAGCTTTGACATGTTTTTCGGACCCGTCGTTCGCACCCGCACCGTCCCGCCCGCCTACCGTTCTTTCGACCGCAGCTTCGAGCGCTTGGTCAACGACGCCTGGAGGGACAGCACCCAGCGCGGGCTCGACCTGGCGCAGGACGACAAGGCCTGGACCCTGTCGCTGGACCTGCCCGGCCTGGCCAAGGAAGAGCTGAACATAGGCATCGAGGGCGCCGTGGTGCGCATCGCGAGCAAGCCCGAGGCCCGGCGCCAGGTGCGCGCCGCCTACGAGCTGCCGCAGGACATCGACGCCGGCGCGAGCAGCGCCAAGCTCGAGAACGGGGTGCTGACCCTGACCCTGGCCAAGCAGCCGCCTATGGCCAAGGCCACGCAGCTCACGGTGAACTGAGGCTTCTTCCGGCCACCAACGCGTCCAGCGGCCAGCGCGGCTGGACGTCGAAGGCATAGGCGCGGCGGGCCTGCTGGACACCCGCCTGCAGGCGCATGGCCGCGGCCATCGCGATCATCGCGCCGTTGTCGGTGCACAGCGAGAGTTCGGGGTAGTGCACGCGCACGCCGCGCCGGGCGCAGGCCGCGTCGAGCTGCTGGCGCAGCTCGCGATTGGCCCCCACGCCGCCGGCCACCACCAGGCGCCTGAGCCCACTCTCTTGAAGGGCGGCCAGCGACTTCTTCACGAGCACATCGACGATCGCGGCCTGGGTGGACGCCGCGAGGTCGGCCTTGCGCGCCTCGAGCGCATCGCCGAGCTTGCGCGCCTGTGTCATCACCGCGGTCTTCAGCCCGGCAAAGGAGAAATCCAGGTCGCCGCTGTGCAGCAGCGGGCGCGGCAGCTTGAACGCCGCCGGGTCGCCCTGCTCGGCCAGCCGCGACAGCGCAGGCCCGCCGGGGTAGCCCAGGCCCAGCAGCTTGGCCGACTTGTCGAAGGCCTCGCCGGCCGCATCGTCTATGGTCTCGCCCAGCAGCTGGTAGCGGCCCACGCCGTCCACGCGCATCAGCTGCGTGTGGCCGCCCGAGACCAGCAGCGCGACGAAGGGGAACTCGGGCGGGTCGGCGCTCAGGAAGGGCGAGAGCAGATGGCCCTCGAGGTGGTGCACGCCGAGCACCGGCTTGTCCAGCGCCGCTCCCAGGGCGCAGGCCACGCCCGCGCCGACCAGCAGCGCGCCGGCCAAGCCGGGACCGCGCGTGTAGGCCACCACGTCCAGATCCGGCAAGCCGCGGCCCGCCTCGGCCAGCACCTGCTCGGTCAGCGGCAGCACGCGGCGGATATGGTCGCGGCTGGCCAGCTCGGGCACCACGCCGCCGTAGGCCTGGTGCATCTGGATCTGGCTGTGCAGCGCATGGGCGCGCAGCGCCGGCACGCCGGCGCCGGCTGCCTCGACCAGCGCCACACCGGTTTCGTCGCAGGAGGATTCGATGCCCAAAATCAACATAGGGAGGCGAGTTTAGCGCCGCAGGGCCATGGGTCTGGCGTGATTCTTGCATCTCCCTGCACATGAACGAGGCGCTCAGAATCATCGTCGTGGCTCCCGAGCTGGCCGTCGCCGACCCCAGCGACGCGGCGGCGCTGGCGCAGGCCGAGCGCTCGCGTTCGCTGCGCATCGCCCTGCTCGAGAACGGCTACAACCTGATCGCCGTCCTGCCCTCGGACGCCTTTCTGCCGCAGCGCATCGCCCAGCTGCAGCCCGACATGGTGATCGTGGACGCCGAGAGCGAGGCGCGCGACACGCTGGAGCATGTGGTGATGGCCACGCGCGACGCCAGGCGCCCCATCGTGATGTTCACCAACGACAGCGACACCCGCCATGTCAAGGACGCGGTGGCGGCCGGCGTCTCGGCCTACGTCGTCGCCGGCCTGGCGCCCGAGCGCATACGCCCCATCCTGGATGTGGCGATGGCACGCTTCCAGCACGAGCAGGCGCTGCGCGCCGAGCTGGCCGAGGCCCGCACCGAGCTGCAGGACCGCAAGCTGATCGACCGCGCCAAGGGCCTGCTGATGCAGCGCCAGGGCCTGAGCGAGCAGGCCGCCTACGACAAGCTGCGCAGGACCGCCATGGACAAGAACCTCAAGCTGGCCGAGGTGGCCCAGCGCATCCTGGACGTGGCCGACCTGCTCGGTTGAGCCCCCGCCCTGGTGCAGCGCACAACGAAGGTGCGCAGCCCCTGGCCCCAGCCCCCAAGCCCGTGCATCCCTGGCCTGCAGGTGATTCTGCGCTGCGCAGGCCCTGGCAAAACGAGCCCAAAGAAGCTGGCACGGCCCTTGCTTTAAACCCTGCAAGACCAAAGATGGTCGTTTGAGCAGCCCGGTCCAACGGCGGACCAGGCCACTCACCCCGGACAAAGGCGTCCCCACCCGCGCACGGCCCTGCAGCCTGCAGACCGCGCGCACGGTGAGGACGCCTTTTTGTTTTTTCTGCCTAGCCCTTTGGAGTGATGCATGACCGACTTTCTCAAGACCAGCCTGAGCCGCCGCACCGTGCTGCAGACCGCCGCCGTAGGCGCCGTGGGCCTGAACCCCGCCTTGCGCGCCGCCGTCTACGCCCAGGGCTCGGACGCCCCCGAGAAGAAGGAGGTCAAGATCGGCTTCATCCCGCTGACCGACTGTGCCAGCGTGGTCATGGCCTCGGTGCTGGGCTTTGATCAGAAGTACGGCGTCAAGATCATCCCGACCAAGGAGGCCAGCTGGGCCGGCGTGCGCGACAAGCTGGTCAACGGCGAGCTCGACTTCGCCCATGTGCTGTACGGCCTGGTCTACGGCGTGCACCTGGGCACGGCAGGCCCAAAGAAGGACATGGCGGTGCTGATGGCTCTGAACAACAACGGCCAGGCCATCACCTTGTCCAAGACGCTGGCCGACAAGGGCGCAGTCGACGGCCCTTCGCTGGCCAGTCTGATGGCCAAGGAAAAGCGCGAATACACCTTCGCCGGCACCTTTCCCACCGGCACGCACGCGATGTGGATGCACTATTGGCTGGCCGCTGCGGGCATCAACCCGGTCGCTGGCGCCAAGCTGATCACCGTACCGCCGCCGCAGATGGTGGCCAACATGCGCGTGGGCAACATGGACGGCTTCTGCGTGGGCGAGCCCTGGAACCACCGCGCCATCATGGACGGCATCGGGATCACGGCCAACACAACCCAGGACATATGGAAGGACCATCCCGAGAAGGTGCTGGGCACCACCGGCGAGTTCGTCAAGAAGTATCCGAACACCACGCGCGCCGTGATGATGGCCGTGCTCGAGGCCAGCAGGTGGATCGACGCCGGCCTGCAAAACAAGATGAAGATGGCCGAGACCGTCGCCCAGAAGGCGTACATCAACACCGGCGTCGACGCGATCAACCAGCGCATCCTGGGCCGCTACCAGAACGGCATGGGCAAGACCTGGGACGACCCCAACCACATGAAGTTCTTCAACGACGGCGCAGTCAACTTCCCCTACCTGTCCGACGGCATGTGGTTCCTGACCCAGCACAAGCGCTGGGGCCTGCTCAAGGACCACCCCGACTACCTGGCCGTGGCCAAGCAGATCAACCAGGTCGACCTGTACAAGTCCGTCGCCAGCGCCATGAAGATCAGCGTGCCCAAGGACCCGATGCGCACCAGCAAGCTGATCGACGGCGTGGTCTGGGACGGCAAGGATCCCAGGAAGTACGCCGACGGTTTCAAGATCAAGGCCTGAGGCCGCATTCAGCAAGGAGCACCCCATGGTCAGTGCCGTTTTCCACTCCCCCCTCGCGATGCCGGGCAGCGCGCCGGCCGCCGCCGCGGCGCGGCCCGCCGCGCCTCAGCCGGTCGCGCCCGCGGCCTCGGCCGCCAACGAGCCCGTGAAGCCGGACCAGGCCCAGCCCGCGCGCCCCGGCTTCGACTGGCGCGGCCTCTGGCTCAGGGTGCTGCCGCCGCTGCTCGGCCTGGGCTTTCTGATCGGCCTCTGGGCCCTGGTGTCGGTCACCACCGGCGCCAGCATCCCCGGCCCGGCCGAGACCTGGCAGCAGGCGGTCGAGGTGTTCAGCGACCCCTTCTACCGCAAGGGCCCGAACGACCAGGGCGTGGGCTGGAACGTGCTGTCCTCGCTGCAGCGCGTGGCCCTGGGCTTCGGCCTGGCCGCCGTGGTCGGCATCCCGGTAGGCTTCATGATCGGGCGCTTCGGCTTCCTCGCGCGCATGTTCAACCCGCTGATCAGCCTGCTGCGCCCGGTCTCGCCGCTGGCCTGGCTGCCGATCGGCCTGCTGGTGTTCAAGGGCGCCAACCCGGCCGCGATCTGGACCATCTTCATCTGCTCGATCTGGCCCATGATCATCAACACCGCCGTGGGCGTGCAGCGCGTGCCCAGCGACTACATGAACGTGGCGCGCGTGCTCAACCTGTCCGAGTGGAAGATCGTCACCAAGATCCTGTTCCCCGCGGTGCTGCCCTACATGCTGACCGGCGTGCGCCTGGCCGTGGGCACGGCCTGGCTGGTGATCGTCGCCGCCGAGATGCTGACCGGAGGCGTGGGCATAGGCTTCTGGGTCTGGGACGAGTGGAACAACCTCAACGTCAAGAACATCATCATCGCGATCTTCGTGATCGGCATCGTCGGCCTGGTGCTCGAGTTCGCCCTGATCAAGCTCGCCACCGCCTTTACCTTCGAAGAGGTGAAATCATGAATGCAGCCGCCAACCCCAAGTTCATCGAGATCCAGGGCGTCGCCCAGACCTTCCCCACCAAGAAGGGCCCCTTCCCCGCGCTGCGCGACATCGATCTGCGCATCGCCCAGGGCGAGTTCGTCGCGCTGATCGGCCACTCGGGCTGCGGCAAGTCCACGCTGCTGAACCTGATCGCCGGCCTGACCCTGCCCACGGAGGGCGTGCTGCTGTGCGCCAACCGCGAGATCGCCGGCCCCGGCCCCGAGCGCGCCGTGGTGTTCCAGAACCACTCGCTGCTGCCCTGGCTGACCTGCTTCGACAACGTCTACCTGGCCGTCGAGCGGGTGTTCGGCGCCACGGAAAACAAGGCCCAGCTCAAGGCCCGCACCGAGGCCGCGCTGGCCCTGGTCGGCCTCACGCACGCGGCGCAAAAGCGCCCCGGCGAGATCTCGGGCGGCATGAAGCAGCGCGTGGGCATCGCGCGCGCCCTGTCCATGGAACCCAAGGTGCTGCTGATGGACGAGCCCTTCGGCGCGCTGGACGCACTGACCCGCGCCCGGCTGCAGGACGAGCTGATGGCCATCGTCGCCAAGACGCGCAGCACCGTGGTCATGGTGACGCACGACGTGGACGAGGCCGTGCTGCTGGCAGACAAGATCGTGATGATGACCAACGGCCCCGCCGCGACCATCGGCGAGGTGCTCGCGGTCGAGCTGCCGCGCCCGCGCGACCGCGTGGCCCTGGCCGAGGACGCCGACTACCAGCGCTACCGCAAGGCGGTGATCGACTTCCTCTACACGCGCCAGGCCCATGTGGAGCGGCTCGCCGCCTGAGGCCCGCACCGCACGCTGATCGCCGGTAAGCCCCATG